>CBDURI010000289.1:0-3847 GCA_965369435.1 uncultured bacterium | reverse complement strand
CCCCGACGGAATGCACGCCGGCCAACAGAATCGCGTCGAACGCCAGCTCGAACAGGAATCCCGGGCTGTCAGTCGAAATCGAGGGGCTCACGACGATCAGGACGAGGAGAGCGACGAGCAGGGCCGCATTTCGTGGGATGTGTCGAATCCGATGAAGCATGGGTGAGTCGCGCAAGGCTACATCACGTCGGGGGAATCGCTAGCGGCGCAGGCGGTGGAAGCTCCAGTGCTGGCCGTTCTCCCGGTGGGTGGCGGAGGTTTCGCTGCGGAACATGCGACGCGCCTCGGAAAGCTTTACCAGTGGCGCCCCCTGAGCGCGTTCATCGAGCTCGGGCTCGAGGTATACCGACGCCAACAGCTCCCTGACGACCATGGGGCTTTCGTACAGAGTGCGCGCGGTCGACGCGCCGGCTTCGATCGCGACGCATTCGCACTCGCGTGCGACCTGCAGATGCCGTATCGCGCGCCGAATGTCGGGCGCCGCGTCCGAGACGACCGGGCAGGGGGCCGCCGCCAGCTTACGCGTCGCGGCGCGATCGGTCGTGAAGATGACCGGCCTCACCCATCCGTGAAAGACAGGGTGGCCGAAATCGAGGTCGCGGCCGCTCGTTAGGATCAGTAGCCACGGGGGATCGCAGAGGCCCCAGTGGCGCTCCCGCCAGTCGACCAAGGCGTCCCCCCAGCGAGGGTCGGCGCGGAGGTCGTATGTGAGGTTGGGTTCTTCGCGCAAGATCTTCCCCGTGATGACGATCCCGTCCGCCCGAGCCCGCCCCATGTGAAGGGCGAGGAAATCGAGGTCACTCTTCGGGCTGTACTCGTTGATCCGAATCGACGTGACCGGCTCGTCCTCGGCGGCCCTCCAGACCGCTGTGCTGTGTGAAACCGCCGGTCTCGTGTCGAGTGGGCTGCCAAACAAGGCGCGCGCGGCGCGATCGACGCTTGCGGCGTCGCTGAGCTCGACGAGGGAGGCGGCCATCCGGCGATGGAAAGGCGGATTCGCGATCAAGTCAACCGGCTTTGGGCCCAAAACTCGCCCCGGCGATCCGTGCCTGTTAATCTCGCCCGATGGGGCGTTGGCTTTTGATCATGGTGGCATTCGGGGCCGGTTGCGCTGGCCGGCAGACCCCTGAAGGGCAACAAGAGGTGGTCGTCAGCCCGATTCCGATCCCGCAGCCCGTGTATCCACGCGCAGAGTTGAGCAACGATCTACAAGAGCTCTGGAATCGCGTGGAAGAAGCGGTCGCGGTTCGTCCGCCCCAGCCGCCGGACGGCGACACGGCGGAAGTCATCGAAAGTTGGGCCGAGGGAGCATTCCGCGACTGGCTCGTCCAGCGCGCAGCGGCGACGGACCGGGCGCTCGCAGCTACCCACGCGCTGCGCACCCATCCACTGTTCGAACGCGGCATCGGCACCGCTCTCTTTGGCTACATGTACGAGGATCTCGCAAGCAGCATTCGCGGCGCTCCGGTCCCCGAGCACATTGCCGAAGACAAAGAGCTTCTCGAAATCTACACCGGTGCCCTCACCGAGCACCTCACTCCGTTCGCAGAGCTCTCCGCTCGCGCCTACTACGCCTGCCTGGCCCTCTTCATCAAGCTAGACGATGTCCAATGGGGCGAGTGGGCCTACTACTGCGACCAACGCGGCAGCGAAGTAGTGGACACCTTCAACTTGGAACCCCCCGAACCCACCGACCCCAACGCGCCGCTCACCCAGCTCGTAACCCCTCCGTAAAGGAGTCAGAACCCTTTTTGGAAGGGCTAGCCGTTGAGGTTGCGTGCTTGGGCTCGATGAGGCTCATGGCTCGCTCGGCCAAAGTCGTGATCGTCAGCGATGGGTTGACGCCCGGATTGGCGGAGATGGCCGAACCGTCGATGACGTAGAGGCCCGGGTAGTTGAACACTTCGTGGTTGGCGTTGATGACGCCCGTTTCGGCCGAGTCGCTCATGCACGCGCCGCCGAGGATGTGAGCGGTCGAAGGTACCCCGAGTAGGGTTTCGGTCATGAGGGTGGTGGTGACGCCTTCCGTCTTGTCGGCAAAGCTCTCGGCGAGGTCGGTAGCCTCCTTCATGAAGGCGGAGGGCGCCTGGCTCGGATCATCCAACTGCGTCACGAGGCCGCGCCGATAGCCAGTCCTCCACTGTCGACCGAGCCGCATGCGGAGAGTGCCCTCGAGCGTGCGCATGTAGAGCAGGACCTGTGAATGCTTGGCCATATCGCTCACGAAGAGAGCCCGTAGCCAGCGAACCGGCTGACGCATGAACGCCACGATTCCTCCCCAGATGCGCGCGAGGACGGTCGGCCCAGGTGAGTGCGGAGCGAGCATCGTGCGGAAGAACCCTGAGCCTGCGCCATACCGCACCGGCTCCATGTGACTGTGCTCATCGGTGTGCAGAATGGACGTGATCGCCACGCCCTTCGAAAAGTTGATGCCCTTTTTCGGCGAGAGGACGGCGATCAGCGATTCGCTGTTCGAGCGAACGAAATCACCGACGCGGTCCGAGAGCCGAGGCAGGCCTGAGGCCAGTTCCTTCATGTGCAACAGGAGCGGCATCGTGCCCATCACCCCGCCGGCGAGAATCACGCGGTCCGCGGTAAAACCCTTCGCGTCCCCTTTGCCGAACGTGGGCCGGGTATCGACTTGGTAGCCCCCGTCATCGAGACGCCGGACGTTGGTCACTTCGGTTTCTGGCAGAACCTCCGCGCCGTTTTTTTCAGCAAGGTAAAGGTAATTTTTGACGAGGGTGTTCTTGGCCCCGACACGGCAGCCGGTCATGCACGCCCCGCAGAGCGTGCAACCGACGCGGTCAGGTCCCTCGCCGTCGAAGTAAGGGTCAGGCACTTTCTTGTTGGCGTCGCCGAAGTAGACCGCCACTTCGGTAGGATGGAAGTGCTCCTCACGCCCCAGGTCTTTCGCGATCTCCTTCATGACCTCGTCGCCCGTCGTCATGACGGGATTCGGGGTGGCGCCGAGCATTCGTTTGGCCATCGCGTAGTGCGGCGCGAGCTCGGTCTCCCAATCCGCAAGCGTGCTCCACGACCCAGATTGGAAGAAAGCGGACTTCGGGGTGGGCAGGGTGTTGGCGTACACGAGCGAGCCGCCGCCGACGCCAACGCCGTGAAGCACGGTCATGTGCTTCATGAAGGACATCTGGAAAATGCCTTTGAGGCCCATCGCCGGGTTCCACATCCAGCGTTTCAAGTCCCAGTTGGTCTTGGGGAAATCTTCGTCGGCGAAACGCCGCCCCTTCTCGATGACGAGGACCTTGTAGCCTTTTTGCGTCAGACGGTGTGCGGAGACGCTTCCGCCGAACCCCGACCCGACGATGACCCAGTCGTAGTGCTCCTCGCGCATGTGGCTACTGTACGCCGCGACACGCGCGAGATCGAGCCGGCTCAGCTGCCCGCGCCGCCTATCGAGCGGCGCATGCCGATCAGGGTAAACAGCTCCATGCGCGCTGCTTCGTCTTCGAGGAAACAGCCCGTCAGCCGGCTGGTCGTCGTCCAGGACCCGGGCTTGCGCACACCGCGATAGCACATGCAGAAGTGCTGGCACTGCAAGACCACGGCGGTCCCCTGTGGGGTCAGCGTCTCGTTGATGGCGTTGGCGATTTGCGCCGTGAGCTTTTCCTGGACCTGAAGCCGCTTGGCAAAGGTGTCCACGACGCGGGCGATCTTGGACAGTCCCACGATCTTCCCGTCGGGGATGTAAGCCACATGTGCTTTACCGACGAACGGCACCATGTGATGCTCGCAGTGGCTGTAGATTTCCATGTCGCTGATCAGGACGAGCTCGTCATACCCCTCGACCTCGCTAAATGTTCGCGAGAGGTGCGCGACCGGGTCC
>CBDURI010000288.1:0-3874 GCA_965369435.1 uncultured bacterium | reverse complement strand
CCGATTAGCCATGAGGTCCTCCTACTTAACAGAATCACGGAATTTTTACAGTGAAGCAAGCCATAGAGCACCCAATAGGACCCAAACCACCCCTCACGTAATCCAGCTCACAAGGGTGAGTTTGTCTGCGACTTGCCTGCGCGGAGCTCGTCTACCCTGTGCATATGTAAAGCATTGTAACCGCCCCTCGCGGGGGAAAGATTGAATTATCAAGCGATTGTTGCTGGGTTTGTCACCCGTCATCGGTATGTGGAGCTTGAGCCCCACGTCCGAGGCGGATGCCCGCGGTTGGTCGCGGCACGGTCACCACGCCCACTCTTGGACGCGCCATCACCGCAGAGGCTTCGCGGCTCCCGATCTCGATCCGAATGCGGCCGGGAGCGCCATGGTGTTGTTGCTCGGCGGTGTCGCGGCGGGTCTTCTCTACGCCTACGCCCAAAAACGCCGAGGCTTCTGAGCGACGCGATCACCGCTCACGCGGTCACCAACGGACTGATCGCCATTCAAGTGCTTTGCGCGGGCCACTGGTCGCTTTGGTAGCGATGCGAAGAATCCCGAGGGATGCTATCAACGCGGGACCCGGCGGGTGTGCCGGGTCGTCCGGCATGAAGTCATGACTCACAGCAGCATCGACGAAGAGCCCCGCAGCAAACAGCGCGAGGCCTGGGACGGGGACCCCCCTCATCGAACCGCCGCGCGCGAGCGGCTCCTCGAAGTTGCGGCAGTTTGCGTGGCGCGCGACGGCATCGCGGGCACCGGAATCGCGCATGTGGCACTCGAAGCGGGAGTGAGCCGGCCGACGATCTATCGCTATTTCAAAGATCGCGAAGAGCTCATCCGGTCCGTGCTGCTGCAAGCGGGACTCGGCCTGGCAAACGACGTTCAAGAGCACATTCGGGCCTTTGCGGACCCCGGTGAGAAGGCCGTGGCGGCAACCTTATTCGCGCTCCAGGCCATCGAAGAAAACCCTGTCCTTCGGCAGGTTTGGAAGCCGGCCACCTTCGACGCCACCGTCTTGCAAGGCTTCACGCAGCCCGCCTCGATCATGTTTGCCCGCGCCGCGTTGGCGGAGATCATCGATGTCGCAGGCTGGGATGAGGAAGAGGCGGCCGAATCGATGGAATTCATGCTCCGAATGAGCCTCTCCCTGCTGGCAACCCCCGAGCCACGCCGCACCGAAGAGGAGCTCCGCCAGTTCCTCAGGCGGCGCTTGGTCCCTGCCCTCGGCTTGTAGTAAGGGGTCCGCTGTGAGCACTTGGAAGTATTGGCTGATCGTCGCCCTCGCGACGGCACCTCTTTTCTTACCCGGGAGCCCCGCCTCGAAAGCGGCCGCCGACGGGCCCATCGTGATTCGGTACGCGTCTCTTGCGCCTCCGAGCTCAGCGTTCGGCAGGATCCTCAAAGCGTGGGGCCGCACGTTCAAGAAGGAGACGCAGGGCCGGGCCGAGATTCGATTTTATTCGGGCGGCAGCCAAGGCGATGAGCGCGACTTCATCCGCAAGATTCGCGCGGGGCAGATCGACGCCGCAGGGATCACCACCACCGGCATGGGCATGGTGGTGCGCCCCATCCTAGTTCTGACCGCGCCTGGACTGATCACCGAAGTCGAGCAGCTTTACCGTGTTCGGACGGAGCTTCGTCATCGCTTCGAGAAGCTGTTCCACGACTCGGGGTTCGTACTGCTGACTTGGGGCGACGGAGGCAAGAACCGCTTGTTCTCGACGCGCGCCTTTGCACGGCCGACCGACCTCAAGAGCGGACGGCCTTGGGCCTGGAAGGACGACCCCGTGTTCGCCAGCTACTTGAGGGTGATCGGCGCCAATGCGGTGCGCGTGGGCGTGAACGAGGTGTACGGAGGTCTGCAAACGCGCATGATCGACACAGTGCCCTCATCCGCCATCATGGCCGTCGCCATCCAGTGGTACACGAAGCTCAACTACATGGCGAAACAGAACTTCAACCTCCTCATCGGTGGCTCCATCGTGAAACAGGAAGTGTTCGACCGACTCACGCCAGAGGACCAAAAGATCCTGCTCGACACAGCGGAGCGTGGCGCTCGCGCGATGGACAAGATCGTCCTGAGAGACGACGCGAGGGCATACAGAACCTTGATCCAACGTGGAATCACGGAGGTCGACCTCAGCCCGTACCAGGCCGAATGGGACGCCGTCGCCGCGAAGACCCGGGAGCAACTGGCGGGCCGTGTCTATAGCAAGAGCCTGCTGCTCGAGGTCGCGAAGCTGGCCGCCGGAAAGTGAACAACTGCGGCGTCTCGCCGTCCAACCGTGAGTCGATATGCAACACAGCAGATACATACTGACCCTTGCTCTCACCGCCGCCGCCCTGTTCGTGCCCGGACGCCCTGCGGTTTCTCAGGTTCCGACCGTTCCGACCACCACGATCCGCATCGCCTCGCTGGCGCCGCCCGGTTCTTCGTTCGTCAAGGTGCTCAAAGCGTGGAGTCGCACACTGCAAAAAGAGACCGAAGGCCGGGTCGAGCTTCGCGTCTTTTCGGGGGGCAGCGAGGGCAGCGACCGCGAGCTCGTCAAGAAGATCAAGGCCGGCAAGCTGGACGCAGCCGGCGTAGCGACCACCGGGTTGAGCATGGTCGCACCCGAGCTTCAGGTGCTCACGGCTCCTGGGCTCCTCACCGACGACGCGCAACTCGATCGCGTCCGCGAGAAGCTCGACGCCAAGCTTCAGAAGTTGATCGAGGACGGCGGCTTCAAGCTACTCGCGTGGGGAGATGGCGGGAAGAACCGTGTGTTCTCGGCGACCGAGTTCGGCGCGCCTGCTGACCTCTCCGCAAAGCCCGGATGGGCTGGCAAAGACAACGCGGTCGGTCTCGCGTACGTCAAGGCACTCGGTGTGAACCCCGTGCGGGTCGGAGCCTCGGGTGTGTTTCCCGGGTTGAAGGACGGCACGCTCGAAGTGGTGCCCGCGTCCGCCATGGCTGCGGTCGCATTCCAGTGGTACACGAAGCTCAAGTACGTGACGTCGACCAATTTCAACATCATCGTCGGCGGCTCGATCATCAGTAAGAAGAAATTCAACGAGCTCAGCAAGGCCGACCAAAAGACGCTGCTCGACACTGCCAAACGTGCGGCGTCCAAGCTCGACCAGATCGTCGGCCGAGACGACGCCCGCGCCTATACGACCCTGCTTGGGCGGGGCATCACCGAAGTGGACACCAGCGCGCATCAGGCGGCTTGGGACGCGGCCGCCAAGAAAGCCCGCGAGCAACTCGTCCAACGCGGCATCTACAGCAAGAGCCTACTGAAAACCGTAGAAGCTGCCGCCAAGGCTCTATAGACTGCGCACCCGTGACGGCTGAATGCATTTTGGCGATCGATCTGGGGACGAGCGGCCCCAAGGTCGCGCTCGTCACCGTAGAGGGCGAAGTGCTGGCCTCCGAAGTCGAGTCCACGGAACTGTACTTGATGGACGGCGGCGGCGCAGAGCAGGACCCCGACGATTGGTGGCGCGCGATCACGACCGCTGCGCGTCGAATCACCGATCGCGAGCTCGTGCCCAAGGAGCGGATCATCGCAGTGGCGGTCACGTCGCAGTGGGCGGGGACGGTTCCCGTCGACAGGGACGGCAAGGCGCTCCGCAGAGCGATCATCTGGTTGGATTCGCGCGGCGCGAAGTACGTGCCGGAAGTGGCCGGAGGGCTGGTTCGGATTCAAGGGTACGGCGCACTGAAGCTCGAAAGCTGGATTCGGAAGACCGGCGGCGTCCCCAGCCTAGCCGGCAAAGAGCCGGTGGCTCACATCTTGTTTCTTCGGCATGAAGAGCCGGATATCTACGAAGCTGCGTACAAGTTCATGGAGCCAAAGGACTATCTAAACCTACGGCTAACCGGGAAGTTCCT
>CBDURI010000287.1:0-3900 GCA_965369435.1 uncultured bacterium | reverse complement strand
CCCGGTAGACCGACTGCGCGATATTCCGCACGCCGCGGCTGTCCGCCGCCTGGGCCTTCGGGTCCTGTACTCTGGTTGCTGCCCCCATGCTGCCCCGAGGATCATGCAGATTGCGTGCCAGTTATAGAAAACGACAATGCACGCGGTTTACGCGCTCGCTTTACACGGGAATTTACAACGGAGGGCAGTTTTTGCCACACCTGAATCCAAAAACGTCACACCCCCCTCCAAGTGCGCAAGAGGTTGCGCATTTGGAGCGTAACCGCGTACCTGGATGCGCACGTAACCTCCCGGGAAGACCGAGATTTCGGCTGCTTGGCCGATTTTGAGTCAGCCCGTCTCGAGCGCCACGCGGAGCTCCCGGAGCGCGCTAGTGTGGAGCCGGCTGGCCCATGACTTGGAGATGCCCAGCTCCTTGGCCATCGCATCAAGAGACCGGCCTTCGAAGTAGAACCCGCGAACCAGAACCCTTTGCCTGGGAGACAGAGCGGGGAGGGCCTTCAAGAGCCGGGTCACACTCTCGTTCTTGAGGAGCGCGGCCTCGGGGCTTTCGTCGCCCAAAGACCCCTGCAGCACGGTCGCGGTGGTGAGGCTGCCGCTCATTCGCACAAACCCCTTGTCGAGGTCCGTGGGCGCGGCGGTCAGAGTGGTTTGGGAGGCGGCCTGAAGGCGCTCATGGGCCCGGCGGGGCAGTCGGGACATCTTGCGCACCCCGTCCAACATGGCCCCGCGGACGCGGTGATAGGCAAAAGCCTGAAACTGGACGCCTCGGCCTGGGTCGAAGCGATTCCAGGCCTCTAGTAGCCCTCCGAAACCGAATGCGATCAGGTCGTCGAGATCGCCCCGAAGCGACAGCTCACGCCGAAGCCGGTGCGCCAGGCCGTGAACCATCCTCTCGTGCTGGGTGATGAACTCGGTGCCCTGCATGCCCACTCCTGAACGGATTCCCTTTAGCCAAGTGGGTGAATGAAGTCAAACCGAATACATTTACCTACACTCGATGGGGGCTAGGCGGGGTGGGATCCCTGAGGTATAGCGGCGCAGTGAAACCAGCGCACCCGGGGATCGTCAGCGCAAATCGGCCCCGCTTGGGGTCATTTGCTACGTTGGTCGACCAGATCCTGGACGACGACAGCGCCCTCGACGGGTTAGCGTTCGCGTACGCCGAGCTAGCGGAGCCCGACCGTCAGGCACTGGCTCGGGCCGTCGTGCAGGATGCGGGGGACCCGACCCAGGCGCTGCTCGCCTTTCTCGCCGTCGAAGAGAGCCCTAGGCTCCAGCAGCGTCTCACGGGGCTCATCAACCAGCATGGGCGTGTCGATCAGCGCGCATTCCTCGAAGGCACAGAGGCTCTCGGCGCGGCACGCCTGAGTCAGTCGGTACCCGGGCTCGCACCCGAGTCACTCTATGTCGCCTGGAATGATAGTAAAATCCACAGCATCCAGATCGAATCTCGAACAGACCTGCAGACCGAACCTTTCCCAGGGACAGTCGCCGGAGCCTTCCCAGGGACGGTTGCCCCTGACACGGGGGCGCAGACGTTCCCAGGGACGGTTGCCGTTGCCGAGGTGGTGGACACGCTGGCGCCGCTGGTCTGGCGGTACATTCGGTTGGGGGGCGAGCTCCCGCCCGGGGTTGAGCGCTTCGCGGGGTTCTTCTCGGTCGCCTAGGGTCGCCTAGCTACGGGTGACCGTTACCGTTGCCCAGCAGGGCGCCCTCGAACTTCGTCGTCTCCATCAGCGACCCGTCCTCCGCATCCCGCCGCACCATGAAGAAGTGCCGGGTGACGGAGTTGTTGTGCTCCCGGGCGACCACCATGATCGCGTTCATCCCAGGGTGAACCGGAATCTCGGCATCGAAGCTGAGTTCCGTAGGGGTCGTGCTGCCCTCGTTCGACTCGTAGTAGACTTTGTGCCGGCTGGTCGAAATGTAGAGATCGCGTATCCGCTGGTCGTCGATGGCCTTACCTTGGACCCGGAAGACGTCATCGCGCGTGACGTAGCTGTCGAGCCCGACGAGCTTGATTTCGGGCGGAGCATGGCCTGTGACCCAAGCAAGCACGGGCTCCTTGGCCACCTGACCCTTGGCGGCGGGCGATGCGGCGACCGACGCTACCCAGCCGGGACGTCCGTCACCCAAATCAACGCGAGCGAACGCTTCCTTCGACGCGGTGTGCAGCACGAGAGCCGCCTCGTCCACGATGGCGATCACCGGCGCCCGCTCGCCCGGCCATTCGCGAATTTTCGTGCTGGCCCCAAGCCTCACGGCGCGCTTCTCCGGTACTTTTGTGACTCGACCCGATTCACCGAGAATCGGGACCTTGAGCTTGTGTCCTGCCCTGGCGCCGAGCTCGGTATCGCGCACCTCCAACAGGAGCGTGGCCTCTTCGTCGTTGAAGCCGGGAAGCACCTCGAATGAAAAGGGCACGACCCATTCCTCGCCGGCACGCAGCGTGTCTCTTCGGAAGCGTCCGTCGTGGAGCAGCACGCCCGCGCCGCTCTTGTTTTGGAGGTTCGCCTGCACCTCGAAGCTGTCGACGTCGCTGACATTTTTGACGGTGAAGTAGAGCGTCACTTCCTCGCCAGGCTGCACCCGGCCATCGCCATTGCCGCGGATGTTGTCGGCCACCTGAAGGCCGTAAGCGAACCGCGGATCAGGCAGGGCCTCGATCGTCGCGCGCACCTCGACGGGCCCCGGGGCATGCCCGTGCGCCTCTTCGAACTCTATGCGAATCGCATCTGCGCGATCCATCATGTTGCGCGGGATGCGGCAGACGCGCTTGTCATTCTCAGTAACGCAGTGGCCGAGCGTCGTCGTCCAGGAACGCGTTTGTCCCGGGTCAAGCCTGCCAAACATCAGCTCACGCCCCTCGAACCACGGGTTGTCGCTTCGGGTCGTTGCGCGCAGCTGATACAGGGGCTGGTCGCCCTGATTGCTCACCTCGACGCGGAGCGACAGCGGGTCGCCCGCACGAGTCGGCTTTTCCCCCGAGCTGGTCGTGGCGACGACGCGAACCTTGCTGGAGCCCTTGTCGGCACCCACTTTCCAGTCGATTCCGAGCTTCGCAAGGTCTCTGACGACCTTCTCGGTTTCCTGCTTCTGCACGCGCTCGATGAGCGACTCGGACGCACGAAGCATCTGAAGCCGCTCAGGCGACTTGGCGTTGAGCACGAGGCTCCGCGAGAACCGAATCAGGAAGTTCTCCTGGTCCTCGTTTTCCTCCTCGCCGGGCTCTGCCTCGGCCAAGCGTTGGCGCAGCCGCGGGTTCAGATAGTAGCCCATGACAACGGCCGGACGCTGCGAATCGGTGGCGCTCGCGTGCGTGAGATGGGCCTCCAGATCGCCCTCGCGAAGAAAAAACTCGTCGACCTTCAGGTCCATGTTCTCTTTGTCGACCGTCATCGGACTGATCGCGATGTCGGGGACAATGCCCACGCCCTGAATCGAAACGTCGCCTGGCGTGAGGTACTGCGCCACGGTGAGCTTCAACGCTGACTTGTCTTTGAGCTCGTAGAGGACCTGAACGGAGCCTTTTCCGAAACTCTGCTCGCCGATGATCAACGCGCGATCGTGGTTCTTGAGGGCGCCAGCCACGATTTCGCTCGCCGACGCGCTCATGCCGTTGATCAATAAGACGATTGGGTAGCGCGGCTCGGTCCCGCCTCGCTCGGCGAACTCTTCGGTACGCTCCCGTGGGTCCTGCGAAGAGGTCGTCACAATGGGACCGTCGTCGAGGAATGCATCGGCGACCTGAACGGCCTGATCGAGAAGCCCGCCCGGGTTGCTACGAAGATCGAGGACGAGCCCGACCATGCGCTTCTTGTGAAGCGCCGCCAGCGCGGCGTGAAGGTCACGATCGGTGTTGCCTTGGAAGTTCTTGATCTTGATGTAACCGACGCC
>CBDURI010000286.1:0-3920 GCA_965369435.1 uncultured bacterium | reverse complement strand
GCGAGGGCTGTTTCGCGCCCGATGCCGTGCCCGGCGCCGGTCACTACCGCAACTTTCCCCTCGAGATTTCGCATCCGCCCTCCAGGCCAAACCGTAGGAGCCTGGGCTCCCTGTGCAACCCCAACGGCTCAGCCAAATGCGTAGCGCACGCCGGTCAGCCGCTCGGACTCCTCCCACAAACGCTCGGAGGTATCTGGATCGCGCGCCTTGCTCAGCGGCTCGACAATCTCGGGGGGACCGTGCCATCCCATGAAGCGTGTGGGTCCGACATATTCGGCGCCGCGCAGCGGCTCGACTGCAGCGAAGATGGTCGGCAGCGCCCCGGCAGCGGCGTCCTGCGCCAACATCGAATTTCCCCACGCGCTCAAACGCTCCATCAGCTTGGACCCTTCCATCCTGGGACCAGCTTCCTGCAAATTGGTCGCCGCCCAGCCCGGGTGACAGGCAACGCTGATCGTGTCGCTGCCCGCGACCTTGAGCCGCCGGTCGAGCTCGTGGGTGAAGAGCAAGTTCGCCAGCTTGCTCTGCCCGTACGCGCCCCACTTGCTGTAGCTCTTCTCGGATTGGAGATCGTGGAACCGGATCTTGCCGAACTTGTGCGCGATGCTGCTGACGTTCACGACGCGCGATCCCGGCGTGGCCAGGAGTAAGTCGAGCAAGCGCCCCGTCAAGGCGAAGTGACCCAGATGGTTGGTGCCAAGCTGCATCTCGAAGCCGTCGGTAGTGGTTCGCTTCGGCAACGCCATGACCCCGGCGTTATTGATCAGCCCGTTGAGCCGCGAGTGCCCCTCACGAAACGCAAGCGCGAACGCCTGCACGGAAGACAGGTCGGAGAGATCGAGCGGAATGAGCTTCAGTCGCGCGGTCGGAGCTTCGTTTTGGATGCGATCGGCGGCCGCCCTGGCCTTGTCTTGGTTCCGGCAAGCCAGGATCACCTCGGCCTTGCGCTTCGCGAACGCGAGCGCCGCCTCGTAGCCGATGCCACTGTTCGCACCTGTAACGATCATCACACGGCCGGAGAGGTCAGGGACCTGGTCGAGATTCCAATCGTGAGGCATGTCGCGAACCGTACACCCCGGAAGCCCCCAGCGCCGCCATCAACGCTGAAAAGGCGGCCCTCGACCCCCCCGCCGTGCTAGGTTTTGCCCCGTCGGGTGCAGTGGGCCCCGGCAATGGGAGGGTGAATATGCGAATTTTGATTATTCTAATGCTGAGCGGAACGCTCGGAGTGTTGGGCTGTGACAGTGACACCGGCTCCGGCGGCTCGGGTGGCTCGGCAGGCTCGGGTGGCTCGGCAGGCTCCGGCGGCATGGGCGGCGGTGGCGGCGAAGGCGGCTCCGGCGGTGCAGGCGGTATGGGGGGCGAAGGCGGCGGCGGTGGAAGCGGCGCCTCAGCGGAGGCAATGGCGTTTTGCGCTCAGTACGAAACCACCTGCACGTTCGGCGGCGTCGACCGATATGCCGATGAGGCGGCTTGCCTGGATGCCTACGACAACTCCGGCCAGTCAGACTGCTACGAGACACATCTCGACCTGGCCCAAACCATGGATCCTGGCACTCACTGCCCCCACGCGACGGGCATTGGCCTGTGTAACTGAGTCAACCAAAGAACTCAGCGAAAAAGGCGACAGCCCCCTTCATCAACTGTGAAACGGGATCCCTCGGGGTCCCGTTTCACAATTTGGGCTACTGATCGTCCGACGTGGTAACAAGGTGAGCGCTGACCAGTAGGAAGTGTTGGGCAGGCAAGGAGAATGGGTATGCGATTGATCGTGGCATTGGTATTGGGTGGAGCACTCGCGTTGGTCGGGTGCGGCGATGAGGGCGGCTCGGGCGGAGGCTCGGGTGGAAGCGCAGGCTCCGGCGGGAGCGGAGGCGCGGATGGCTCGACGCCAACGATCACGATGGTGGCTTGGGAAGCCGCCGCGGGCTGCGCGCAGGGCCAGCGATCCGATGTGGTGGTCACCATCACAGCAAGCGATTCGGACACGGACGCCGGAGATCTGATCTACAGCGGAAGCGTCGGCGGCTGTGAGGGCCCCATTAACGCGGCGGTCTCGACGATCAGCTGTCCGAACGTCGCCCCCTACCCAGGCACCGTGATGGTCTCGGACCCGGATGGCAACGACAGCACGCCGGTCACCTTCACCATCGGGATTTGCGACACCGACAGCTGCACGACCGACCCCGACACCTGCGGCTAACGCCGGCGCTGACACTGGCGCTGACACTGGCACTGCCCTCTGTTATGCTCCCGCGTCTCAATGGCCGAAACGACTAAGTATGAAGCCGAGGTCGTCGTCATTGGCGCGGGCCTCGCCGGTATCGTGACCGCGCTCGAGTTGCTCGATGCCGGCAAACGCGTCGTCATGTTGGACGCGGCCACGCGCGAGCGCTACGGCGGGCTCGCCCTGTTGTCGTTTGGCGGGATGTTCTTCGTCGACTCTCCCGAGCAACGCAAGAACGGCATCAAAGATTCGGTCGACCTCGCGATGCGCGATTGGGTCCGTTACGGCGATCTCGATCCCGACGACGTGTGGCCGTTCCGGTGGGCGGAAGCTTACGTCAACCGTTGCACCGAAGAGGTCCGCGGCTGGCTTGCCGAACGGGACGTGAGCATTTTCCGCGCGGTCGGCTGGACCGAGCGTGGGTACTTCGTGCCCGGCAACTCGGTGCCGCGGTTTCACATCGTGTGGGGCACCGGTGAAGGCATCGTGCTGCCACTGATCGAGCGCCTCGATGCGCACGAGAAGTCCGGGAAGCTTCAGCTGCACTTCGACCATCGAGTCGATGGCATCACCCAAGAGGGCGGCCAAGTCGTCGGTTGCCATGGCGCGAGCAACGCCGGCTCGTTCGAAGCGAAGGGCGACGCCGTCGTCATCGCCGCAGGCGGGATCGCAGGCGACCATGACAAGGTGCGCGAGGTGTGGCCGAGGGACCAATGGGGCGAGCCACCCGAGCACATGCTCAACGGGTCGATCCTCGAAGCCGACGGCAAGCTCCTCGACCGCGCCCAAGAGCTCGGCGCGAACATCACGCATCTCGAAAAAATGTGGAACTACGCGGCGGGCGTTCGGCACTGGGAGCCGCTGTTCCCCAACCATGGGCTGAGTCTGGTTCCCGCGAAATCTCCGGTCTGGGTCAACTACCAGGGCCGCCGCTTCGTCGACCCCCCGTTGGTCGGCGCCTACGACACCCTGATGCTGGTCGATCGTATCTGCCGAGAGAAAAAGAAGTACTCCTGGCAGGTGATGAACCGCAAGATCGCCAACAAGGAATTCGCTGTTTCGGGAGCCGAGTTCAACCCGGCTGTCCGCGACAAGAAAATGCTGACTTTCCTTCTACGCCTGCTGCAGGGCAATGGAGAACAGGTTCAAGAGTTCATCGATCACTGCCCTGACTTCGTCACCGCGAACACCGTAGGAGAGCTCGCCGACAAGATGAACGCACTGACGGGCACCAAGGACGTCGACGCGGTCCTGCTCGAGCGCGACATCGCCGACTACGACGCCAACATCGCGCGAGGCCCGAAATTGCAGAACGATGACCAGCTTCGTCGCATCGCGCACGTTCGCCAATACCTCGGCGACCGGCTGCGCACCTGCAACATGGCGCGCATCGTCGACCCGGACGCCATGCCGCTGATCGCGATCCGGATGCAGATCCTGACGCGCAAGAGCCTGGGCGGCATCCAGGTGGACCTCGATGCAAAGGTCCTCGACCAACAAGGCGACCCCATCCCCAACCTGTTCGCGGTCGGCGAGGCCTGCGGTTTCGGAGGTGGCGGGATGCACGGAAAGCGGGCGCTCGAGGGAACATTCCTCGGGGGCTGTGTCTATTCGGGTCGCGTCGCGGCACGCGCGATCAACAGCGGCCACGGTGTCAGGTAGTCCATGAAGCAAAGCGGTGCATGGTTGACGG
>CBDURI010000285.1:0-3932 GCA_965369435.1 uncultured bacterium | reverse complement strand
TCACAGGAAGAAGTCCGTCGTCTGCTCGCCCATCAAGAGCCCGCCGAAGTTGCGCTGCGTCTTGAGCGGGTTGTTGGCGTGGTGTGCACGCGCGCCGTGAATGTCCTGGAAGAATCGCTGGATGTCCTGGTTGAGGAAGATCGCAGAGCCGCCGCTTGCCATGAAGAGGTCATCCAGGGCCTTGACCATTCGATCCGTTGCCGCCCCCGCATTCGCGCGGTACGCGACTCGGTCTTCAAGCTCGATGCGCTCTCCGGATTCCGCCTTGCCCATCATCTCGTTCCAGTCGTTGCGCAGAAGTGCGCGGACCTCACGCATGGCGAGGGTCGCCCGCGCGCAGGTCTCGAGGTTGAACGGGTCGTCCGACGCTTTCTTCCCGTCGGCCCGGCCTTGCCGGTTCTTGTTTAGCTCGACGTAGGCTTCGAGTGCGCCCTGCAGCATGCCGATTGCCGGTGTCGCCACGGTTCGCGTGAACAGCTGGCCAAAGGGGACGCGGTAGAGCGGGCTCGTGTTGAATTCGTTACCTGGGCTTTGAAGGCGATACGCGTCCGACATGCGGTGTATGCGATGCGCCGGTACGAACACATCGTCGACGACCACGGACTTGCTCCCCGTGCCCTTGAGGCCGGACACAAACCAGTCGTCCACGAGCTCGTAGTCGGATCGCGGTACGAGCAAGGTGAACATGTCTTGCGGCTTGCCGTCCTCCTTCGGTCCGTAGGCGCCGAGGAACGTCCATTGGCAGTGGTCGGAGCCACTCGAGAACCCCCATTTGCCGCTGAGGCGATACCCACCGTCGGCCCGCATCACCTTGCCAACCGGCATGTACGACGATGCGGTGAGCGTATCGATCCCCTGCTCGCTTTCCCAAACATCTCTCTGAGCCTGTTCGGGGAAGAGCGCGAGCTGCCAGTTGTGTACCGCGACGACACCGAGCACCCATGCGCTCGAGGGACATGCCGACGCAACCTCGATCGCCGCATCGAAGAACTCGATCGGGTTGCATTCGTATCCGCCCCAGCGCTTCGGCTGCATCATGCGAAAGAACCCAGCATCCTTGAACTCCTGGATTGTCTCGTCCGGCACCACGCGGTGGGCATCGCACTTCGCGTTGCGCTCGCGCAGGGTCGGTTTCGCGTCACACGCGAGCTTTACGAAATCCGGCTTGGTGGCGTTGCTCATGCGGATGCTCCTCGCTATTCGGCAGCGTCAGCGGCCTTGGTGCGCGGGGTGTAGAACTGCGAGTACCAACGGCGAAACTCGCCGATAGGGCCGTCCCCGTCACACAGCATCGGACGGTCGAGATAGATCTTGTTCTCCCAGATCTGTACGTCCTGCAGGTAGCCGTCGCGCATGTTGTTGATGAAGTGCTCGACGAGTTCCGGCGTCATTCCTGCGGTCGTCTTCATCGACACCGCAAAGCGCAACATGATGTTCTCGTCGTCGATGGGCGTGTGTGCGTTGATGATCACGCCGAGGCCCGCGCCGTGCATCTTGGTGACCTGATACGCCGGTCCATAGTAGGTCGCGGTCGACGAAAATTCGTCCTTGCCGCCATGCACCGGGTACGCGACTGCTTTGATCTTCTGTTGTCCGACGTGGCCGTCATAGGTGTTGCTGAACGAACCGGGAATCGGGTGCGTGTTGTGCACCGGTATGAAGTGACCTGCGTCCGCGAGGTTCTCGGCGATCGCCAACGGCGGGGTCTTGATCTGTAGCTTCGCAAACTTCCACGGAAGGAACTCCGAATCATCCCACTCTTCGAGCGCCGGGATGTCCCAATCGGGCTGACTCTTCTCGCGGTCGTGCCAGACGAAGATCATTCCGTTGCGTTCGGCCACCGGCCAACACGGTACGCTGGCCTTCGGCGGAATGCGCTTGGCGTACGGAATCTCGACGCACTTGCCCGCACCGTCGAACTTCCACGCATGGAACGGACACACGATCCCTTCGCCGTCGATCTTGCCGCCATGCCCGAGGTGCGCGCCCATGTGAGGGCAGTACGCGTCGAGCACCTTGGCTTCCCCGGACTCGGTCCGGAACAACACCAGCTCTTGGTCGAAGCGCTTCATGGGCACGACTTGGCCAGCCTCGAGCTCTTCGGAGAACATGAGCAAGAACCAGCCCCTGGCAAAACCCGCCCACGGGTTCGTGTCTGCTTCGTTCGTCATCGCGGCTCCTATTCGTCTCTAACTAGAACGTGTTCCACTAGAACATGTTTCAATTCAGCGGATATTGCAAGTACTCTTTCAGGCCTGTTTTCCCTGTATTTTCAACATCTTATGGGCGCAAATCTTGCGTCTTGAGCAGGGGGTGCGCAAATTTTGCGCCGAAAGGCTTGCTCATCTCGGTAGGGACGTCGAGCAACGTTTGACGCCCAAGCTCGATTACACGACCCTCCCGCGATGCGTATCGCAACGATTCTCCTTCTTGGTGCCGCTCTTGGGCTGGCGGCGTGCGACAAGGGCGCACCTCCGCCGGCCCATCCGGAGGCGCCCCGAGCCGTCGAGACACAGCCTGACCCCGTCGAGGTGTCCAACGACCCGACCTCGCCCGCGAATTTCAAGGGCAAGATCGCAAAGCGCTACGAAGACTCCGTGGAGTGGTGGCCACCGACCTACACGCCAGCTCCCGACAAAGCTCCGAACGTCGTCGTGATCCTTCTCGACGACACGGGCTTCGCGCAGCTCGGTAGTTTCGGTGGGCTCATCGAGACGCCGAACATCGACAGCCTGGCGGAGGGCGGCCTTCGTTACAACAACTTCCACACGACCGCACTCTGCTCTCCGTCGCGCGCCTCGCTCATGGCCGGGCGCAACCCGCATTCGATTGGGCTTGGCTCGCACTCGCTCACCGCAATGGGCTTCCCAGGTTACAACGCGATCATTCCTGACGACGCCAAGTCGGTTGCGAAGGTCATGGAGGGGAACGGCTACGTCAACTACATGCTCGGAAAATGGGATCACACGCCACTCTACGAAGTTTCACAGGCTGGGCCGTTCAAGCGTTGGCCGAGTGGCGAAGGCTTTCAGCACTTCTACGGCTTCATGGCGGCCGATGCGGACCAGTACCGCACCGTGATGTACGAAGACCACGCGCCGGTCGAGCCTTGGAAGCAACAGGGCAAGGACTACCACAACTCCACCGACCTGGCGGACCAAGCGATCGACTACATCACCGGCCACATGTCGACTGCGCCCAAGGATCGCCCCTTCATGGTGTTCTTTGCGCCGGGCGGAATGCACTCCCCACACCAGGCGCCCAGGCCGTACATCCGCAAGTACAAGGGCAAGTTCGATATGGGCTGGGACGAAGCTCGCAGGTTGATCCTCGAACGCCAGAAGCTTCTCGGCATCGTCCCGCAGAACACCGAGCTGACCTCGCGCGCCGAGGCGATTCCGGCATGGGATTCGCTGAAGCCCAAGGAACAGAAGATGTACGCCCGGCAGATGGAAGTGTTCGCCGCGCAACTCGAGCACCTCGACATGGAGATCGGTCGCATCATCGCCACACTGAAGCGCGTCGGCCAGTTCGAGAACACCATCATCATGGTTACGTCCGACAACGGCGCGAGTGGGGAGGGCGGACTCGCCGGAACCTTCAACGAAACCTACGTGCTCAACGGCCTGCAAACGGACTTCGACGCGAACTGGAAACGCTACGACACGTGGGGCGACCGGAACAGCTACCCTCACTATCACGCGGGTTGGGCGATGGCGGGCAACACGCCGTTCCGGTACTTCAAACAGTCGGTGCATCGCGGTGGCATCCAGGATGCGCTCATCGTCCACTGGCCGAACGGCATCGAAGGCAAGGGCGAGATTCGGGATCAGTATCACCACATCTCGGACATCGCGCCGACGCTGCTCGATGTCATCGGTCTCGAAGTGCCTGACGAGATCGATGGCGTGAAGCAGCGACCAATGGACGGG
>CBDURI010000284.1:0-3943 GCA_965369435.1 uncultured bacterium | reverse complement strand
GCGGCGCCTGCCAAGGATTGTTCTCGTCGTGCATCGAGAGCTCGAAGTGCCCTGCCACACGGCCATTTCCTGGAAACACGTCGAACTCCGCATTGAGGCGGCGTTCGTCGATGTCGCCCATGAAAGTCGAAGCGTGCATGGATAGACCAACGAAAGGCTGAGAATCGAGCGACTCGTTTTGGTAGGCAAGCTGTACGCCGAATCGGGTCGTATCGGTGGTGGGCCGATTGTCGAGTGGGTTGGGCACCCCGCCGCCGAACGCGCCGATCGAAAAGCCCGCCCACGATGGGGACCGCACACGAAGTCCGTCGAGTCGTCCGACGCCCACTGCAACGAACGGGAGTCGCCCCAGCGCGACCTGGGGGCTTTGCGCGGTCCCGTACCCAAACTGTAGATCACGAATGGCGATCACAGGTCGAGAGCTACTGCCGCGACGATTCCCGATGTTCCCCCCAAACCAAGACTGCACCGCAAAGTCGACATCGAAGAAGACCGGTTGCTCGAAAGGCTCGGCATGAAGCCGCGTCCGTAGCGATGCGCGCCCGAAGGACTCCCCATCGTTGAGCGCGATCGTGCCACCTACATTGGTCGAGAGGGCGAAATCGACTTTCTTGCGGTCGGACCAAGTGCCGAGAGGGACGTACTCGGGCTGCTGCCTGGTCGCCGGAAGCACCGGGTCAGGCCATTGATTTTCGTAGGTACTCAGCGGTTTGGGTTTCGGTAGCGATGCCACAGCGGATTGGCGCATTTGGGAATTTGCACGGCCGGTCATGCCGACTCGAAGCTCGCGTCCCTTCATCTCGATGACGGCGTGCTTCGCCGTCGCACCAATGACGCGATACCGGCGGTCGCGAAGAAACACCACGGAGCCTACGCCGACTCCCGCGGCCTCGCCGGGTTTCAGGTAGGCGCGACCGCCCGCGATCTCCACCACCTTGACGGTCACTCTGCGCGTGGACGGTGCGCCCGCAGCTGCCGATGCCACCAGGAGGGCGGTAAGCGCCCAGGCCGTGCCCGACCAACGCGGCTTCATCGCGCGGTCCCTCCGGGATGGCACCCCAGGCACGCACCGCCACTGCTCGAGACGCGCCGCCCGTGTTGGGCCTGAAGCTTGACGGGGTTGTGCGCATGGCAACCGACGCAGCGGACCAGGCGAGGAGTGCGAGACGAAGTGTGGCAGCTATTGCACGGCGCGCCGCGGTGCGGCCCACGCGAAACGGGAAAGTGCCTGTCGTGATTGGCCGGGATGACCATCCCGCCGAGCCCGGCGCGAACTGCACTGGTCGACGCGCTCGCAATCGCGGTGGGGTCGACGAAGGCCGGACTCCAGGCGCTCGCCATGTGGCATTGCGAGCAATCTTGGGGAAACGGAGGCGACGTGGCAGTACCGCGGTGGCTCGGATGGACATTCGGATCGAGATAGTCGGAGGCATGGCAGGAGAAGCAGTCGCTCTGAACGGTCGTCCATTGCCTTTCCCCGTTGCGCTGATGGCACTCGGTGCAGTCAGCAAGCGCATGCATGCCGGTGAGTGGGAAGCGCGTTCGTCGATGAATCTCGAACGCCTCCGTGTCATTCCATCGCCTCGACGAGTGGCAACTGCTGCATCGGCCGCTCAGTCGGGACTGGTGCGGATCGCGGTGACAGTTGCCGCAGTCTCGCGTCACACGGCGCTCGCCGCTGTGGCACTGGTTGCAGGCCGCAGAATCGTGTCGCCCGGTGAGCGGGAAGCCGGTCCGGGAATGATCGAAACCTTGCCCCGTCTTCCCCGTGCTCATGTTCCAGCTCGCCGGGGTGTGGCAGTTCCCGCAATCCATTCCTTCGGTGATCGAGTTGTGACTGGCAGTCTTGGAGCGGGCGGCCTTCCTTTCGGGGTCTTTGGCCATCGCAATGCCGGCGATCCCAGCGAGGACAGCAATGCAGAGCCCGACGATCATCGCGCGGCTCATCGCTTCCCCTTTCTGCGGGCGTGCGGGTTGCCGTGACAATCTGCGCACTCGGTGTAACCGAGTCTGTACCTCACCGAGCGTGCGCCGCTTCGTAGACGAGCGTTGCTATGACAGGCCGCGCACTCTAGCTCTGCGTGAACGCCGTCGAGCGGATAGGCCGCGAGCTCCTCGTGGTTGAACGCCTCGATTCGGAACGACTCGGTGACGTGACACGCATCGCACGCTCGTTCGGGCGCAGTGAGCCGGAACTGCCCCGCGTGAACGTCGCGGTGACAGCCCCCGCACTCACGTGGCGCACCGCCATACGTCGCCCCCTTGCCGCTCTGCCGGTCTTGCTTCGAGGGGCTATGGCAGCTGTCGCAAGCGGTTTCCGCGTGCGCACCCGTCAACGGCCACGCACTGTGGTCGATCCGCGGTGACTCCCACCCGCGCTCGGAATGACAGTGGGTGCAGCCGCCGTCGCGCATCTCGACCGTGAACTGCTCGCCATGGGGGTTGTCGTGGCAGTCGATGCAACGCTTCACTCCGAGCTCCAAGTTGTGACGGGGTCGCTTTGCTTGGTGACAGCCCGTGCAACGAACCGATTGGTGCTTGCCAACGAGCGGGAACTTCGTTCGGCTGTGCTGTTCGATGGTGAACAACGTTGGCCAAAACCCGTGCTCGTCATGGCAGTTCGCGCAATCCGCCGTTCCGAGGCTGCCGCGATGGACGTCGCGATGGCAGTCCCCGCACTCCTGAAACTTCAAGCTCCTGTACCGCCGCTGCACGGGGAGCTTGGGCGAATGACAGCGCTTGCACGCGACTTCGCGGTGGGAACCCTCGAGGGGAAACGCGGTCTTCGGATGAGCACGCAGCCCGATCTTCTTGGGCAGCCCGAACCAGCGAATGCTAGCGTGGCAGCTCTCACAGCGATCTCCGAACTTCGCTTGGTGAACCTGAGCGTGACAAGCGACACACTCCGAGCCCGCGCTCGGGGCGACTACATTTCCTTTGTCATGACACGCTTCGCACTTCGTCTTTGCGTGACCGGCGGCGAGACTCAGACCAGGGTGGTTTCTCCGGACATTGGTGACCTGAGTCCAGTCGGTTTCGTTGTGGCAGGACACGCATTCGGCCCCGCCGAACCGATCGCTGTGGGGGTCCTCGTGACACGACGTGCAGGAGGTCTCTAGTCCGAGAAACGTGGCGTGGCCGCGTCGGTTGCGGCGGTCGTGACAGTCGTCACATCCAACGGAAGCATGGGCGCCTTTGAGCGGCCAGCCCGATTGACGATGATCAAACCGGTCGCGCCGACCGCCCGGCCAGCGGACGAGCCTCGCGCTCCTCCCGAGGTGCTCGACGTGACATCGTCCGCACTCTTCGCCGCGATACTCACGTCCGTGCAAGCCCGCCTGTCTCCGTATCTGCACAGCCAAGTCATCGTGGCACCCAAGGCAGCCGGTGGTATCGAGCCGCCTGCCGGTGGAGTGGCACTCGCTGCAGTTCGCATCGCCATCGATGTCCGCGTGGCCACTGGTGAGCTTTCCGGGGGATAGAAACTGGGCGCCGGTTGGACGAGGCATGAGTGCTCCTGAAACGGCAGCCACTACCATCAAGCAGCCCAAGAACATCGAAGCAGTGGTGCGCCCCGTCATTCCGAGAAAATCCAGCGGTATCCGTAGATCCAGGCTACGGCGATATGAACTGGAACGATGAGGACCAGAATCAGCGCCAACAATCGGTGGAAGCCTCGCCACGACTGGAGCAGGGAGGAGGCGCCGACGGCAACGACTTCACGCGTCGCATACTTGCGGACCGTTCGCTTGGCCTTGCGAAAGCGCCGACGGTCGCCGCGATCGAGCACATCGGCGACGGGTGCGTCTTCGATGACGTAGCTGACGAGGAAACCGCGGGAGCGCGCATCGCGAACCCACTTGGGAACCGCAGCAAGCTTGGCGAGCAGCCATCGATGGGTGTCGACCTGTGTCACCTTGTGGATCGCGAGCGCATGGTAGAC
>CBDURI010000283.1:0-3949 GCA_965369435.1 uncultured bacterium | reverse complement strand
TGGGCTCTCAAAGTGGTCCCCAAGGGCTAAGAGACCGGCAAACAAAGGCGTTCCGGGTGCCAAGTCGCGTCCCGAAGGACCAAGAGAGCCGCAACCATGGTCCACGGGACGCAGCTGTCCAATCGCTCGACCTCCGGGGGGCGAGACGCGGTCAACTAGCCCAGGCGTCGTCGAGCCCAGGGGGTGCGCGGGCAGGTGCGAACTCGACTGGGTCTGAAGGAAGACCGAGATGGCGGAGGATTCGCCGGATGGCGCTCGAGAGCATGATGGCGGCCACGAACCGCAGGCGCCCGCCGCAGTCGGGGCACTCGAGCGCGTCAATGTCGAGTCCGCGGCGCATAAGCTCGGCCCAGGTGCGATTGTACGAGCCGGCGACCTTCCTGGAGCTGCTTGCCGAAGGCTCGCTTTCGACCTGCGCGCGCCCAAACCGAACGACCTCGCGGCGCCACTTCGCGTTCGGTGCGAGCACGCCGTGATAGACGATGAGGTTCACGTAGGGGCGCGGAATCAGCGCTGCGAGCTTTTCGAGAAGCTCCACGGGCTGAAGGGCGATGTGACTCGTCCCGTCCCGCCATGGCGTCTTGAGGCGGAGGAGCACACTTCCATCCGGCGCAAACGACAAGCGGTCTTCGGCGACCGGCGGCCGCAACAGATACCGGCAGAGCCGCTCGAGCTTGGGCCGGTTCTTCGCACGGACGGAGGTGTTGGCATGAAGGTCGAAGCCGCCAAGGCGCGCTTGTCGCCGGCGCTTGGGCTCGGCCGCCGTGACCGTCGGTCCGTCTGCGAGGCGAAGGACGGCTGCCCCTGCGCGTCGTCCCATCGCGACCCGCTGGCGGACCGACGCGGCATAGAGCGCGTGCAATGGCGGCACCTCCGATTCGTCGGGGCAATCGCGGGCCTCCTCGCACAGCAACCCCCGACGCACCAATAACCGGAGGACCCGCGTTCGAATGACACCGAGGAGCAGCTCGACCTCTTCATCGGTAGGCGCTTTGGCAGCCACGAACCGAAGCGAGCCGTCGGGTTCCAGAACGAAGACGCCGTCGAGCACCAGCGTATGGAAATGCACGTTCAAGTTGAGCGCGCCGCCAAACCGCTGGATGACGGTGACCGTACCGGTGGAGCCGTCCCGGTAGCCCGAGGCCTTCGCCCGCTTTCGGTAGAAGCCGAGCAAGGCACGCGTGTAGACCGCAAGCACCGCGCGGCACAGCGCGTGATCCCAGGCAAGTCGATACCGAAGCTCGAAGGGAAGGCTCAGTACCCATTGTCGAACCGGGGCGCGGGGGAGCACGTGGTCGGTGAGATGCGCCGCACGCTCGGTCATCCGTCGGCCCCCGCAACTCGGGCAAAAGCCTCGACCCTTGCAGGAGAACGCGACCAAGCGATCGGTGCCGCAGGCCGTACACCGAAACCGGGCAAAACCGTGCGCCAGCACGCCGCAGCGAACGAAGCGCTGGAACTCGCGCTTCACGAACAACGGGGCGCCGCGATGTTCGTCATGTCGGTCGAGCTCCCAGAGGAAGGTCTGGAGGTGCTCGCGCACGACGCGGTGAAGCACCCCGTGTTCAGGGGCGCGACGCACGTACGATCGAGAAATCGCCTCGCTCGTAGCCGCGGCGTGAAGCTCCACGACCACAGAACGCCATCAAGACTCGTGCCGTTGTTCGCCCCTGCGTTTTAAGCATGTCTCAGATAGATCGCCCTCGAGGGAAGTGGCGAACGGCGTCGGAATGCTGGCGCCCGCCACCCTTGGCACATGTGTGGCCTTGTTCTCCCTGAGGCCCCCGCCGCGAATAAGCCGACGGCGTTGAGTGCGGCAAGCTGGGATTGGGGACATCTTCGATGTCATACAATCCCACATCTTGCCCCGTACAAGCAGGCTCCTTCATTGCAACCGCATGTAAGCCGCTGAAGCTCGCCGCGACTCGCTGTGACTTCCTGCAACAAGAAACTTCTCAGCGTGATTGACTGCGACTGATCGCAATCCGGCGCGATTCGGTCTCGCGGAGTTTCAACCAGTGCCGCCGGCTCTCACACAGGTGCAGGGAGTACCGACCACGCTCAGCGAGTTGCGGCAGGTTCCAGTGAAAAACCGCGCGTCCGACGAAAAAAAACGCCCCATTTGAGAATACTTTGGGTCTCCAAAACCGATAACAGGCTTGTGAGCAGGGATTCCCAATTCGAGTATCGGTCGGCGGAGGCTCCAGAGTGCGAGCCGTACGCATATTTTGTGGAGCGCAAGGAGCAGATCGCAGCGTGGCTGCGGGCTGGCTACTCGGTCAAGGGCGTTTGGAATGCGTGTCGACGCGTGACACCGCCATTTCCAGCCTCCTATCAGACGTTCTGGAGGTACTGTCGCCAGCACGGTCTCAGCGTACCGCGGGGCTCCCGCCCGAAATCATCACCGAGGTCCACTTCGGAGGCGGCGGGTGCGACGAAGCAGTCGGAGCCGCTCAGGTCCTCTCCGAAGATCTGGCCACGCGTAGAGGGCAAGCCACGGGAGTTCATCCCTAGGACGGAAGACTAGAGGCGATGGAAGCACCCACCAAGGACGTTGGACGTTGGCTCACCTACACCCAGGCTGCGCACCACACCGGCTGGTCGATCGGGCATCTACGAAACCTCGTGTCGGGAGGACAAATTCCGGTCTACGGCCGCCCGCGGGTGCGCCGCTTCCGCCGGGATATGTTAGACCTCTTCCTGACGAATCCGGACATGGCGATGCGGAAGTTCCTGTCAGAAAGGAACCGAATGCGTGGCCATTAGAAGACTAAACCAATCATGGCAGTACGACTTCACGCTCGAGGGCCACGGACGCCGGCGCAAAGCTGGCTTCCGAACCAAGGCCGAGGCGCGCGAAGCCGAACGACGAAAGCGGGAGGAGCTCATCTCCGGGCAAAAGCGCTTTCTCATGGCGAACGCGTACAGGATGTACGTGTCCGCGACCACGATGAAGCCGGGCAGCCGAGACAACTGCACGCGCTTCTGGCGCGACCTCGAGTCGCAGATCGGGCACCTGTACATCGAGCAAGTCGACACGTCTGTGATCGACGAGCTCAAGGCAGGGTTGCCGACCCACCTCGGACCGGAGTCCATCAACAACCGCCTCAAGATCGTACGGGCGGTTCTGCGGTTCATGTGGAAACGGGGCCACCTCAAGTCGGTGCCCTATGTGCCAATGGAGAGCGCCCCCGAAAGAGCCACCGACTGGTACATCGAAGAGGAGCGCGATCGGCTCCTCGCCGGCATGTTCGAGATGTTCCCTCAGTGGTACGCGTTCTTCTACCTGACGACCCGGCTTGGTCTTCGCACGGGCGAAGTCTATGCGATCGCGCGAGATCGAATCCGGGATATTCCTCCGCAGCTCATCGTCGATCGGGCCGTGCAGCGGGGCAACAAGGAGCGGCCTGCGATGCTCGGGCCGCGCAAGAACAACAAGGTGTTGACCCTCGCCCTCACCGAGGACGTGATCGACGCCATTCGCTGGCACATCCAGCAAGGGTACGCGGGCCCGGAGTTCCTGTTCAGCAAGGACGGGCGCTTCCCCACGCGCATCTACTCACACGCGCGGCCGCTGCGGGCCGTGCAACGAGCCCTCGGCCTCCGGGAGATCGGCCACCATCAGGTCGGTCGACATTCGGTGGCCAGCCAAGCCGCGACCGGAGGTCACTCCATCAAGGCGATTCAAGCGCAGCTCGGGCACAAGTCGGCCAAGAGCACGCATCAGTACGCCCACCTCGGGCAGCGGGCCCAGCTTCGGCTGGTGGCCGATCTCGAGCCATCGTCGCCACCTCACGTCAACCTCAGGTCAACGAGGGAAAACCGATAGGCGGCGCGAATGCTGCAACAACCCGGAACCACAGCCCAATCGCCACCACCCCATAAGAAAAGGGGCGACCCGGCACGGATCGCCCCTTTTGGAAGTTCGCTGGCCTTGCGACGAGCAAGC
>CBDURI010000282.1:0-3951 GCA_965369435.1 uncultured bacterium | reverse complement strand
CTGACGACCTTTTTCCAAGAGCTGTCGAGGCGCCTCAATCCGGGCGGCAACGGCAACAATCCGGATGTCTGCGTGCACGCGCTTTGTCCTGGCGCAATCAACTCCAATATGGCGCGTGAGGCGCCCATCTGGCTCAAGCCCATCCTCAAGCCGGTGATGGCCGTGTTCTTCCAGAGCCCCGAGAAGGCTTCCATCCCAGTCGACTACCTCGTGGCCGCCGACGAGATGGGCGCAAAGACCGGCGAGTACATGCACATGCTGCGGGCCAAGGAATCCTCGGAGCCCTCGATGGACCCGGAGAAGGGCGCTTTGCTGTGGCGTAAGACCGAAGAGCTGCTTCGCAAGCACGATGTGATTTAGGACAACCGAATGACTGACGAGCTGAGCAAAGAAGAAAAACAAATCGTCGATGGAACGGTCTGGAACCAATTCTGCGACACGCTGAAGATGGCCGGGAACGTGGTCCTCGGTCCGAACACGCCGAGCGACCCGATGAATCGGATGGAAGGGTTCCGGTACTTGAGCCGGATTACGCGCGCGGCACTGCAAACGTTCGTCGAGCACAACGACCCGCTCGCGCCCGTGCTGCAGCGTGTGGTGCACGAGACGGCGAAAATGGGCGCCGACCACCCGGACAACTACTACGAGAACGCGGCGATCAGCGGCGAGCACGAGTACCGCATCCGCGGCCATCGAGGCTCCGTCCACTACTTGGGGTTTTTTACGCAGATGGGCAACTACGGTCAGGGCCGCGGCATGCCACCGACCGGGTACCTCGAAGCATCGTCGCTAGAGATCGAGCCAGACGGGAGCTTCGAGATCATTCTCAGCACCGAAGAGAAACCCGGCAACTGGCTGCCGATGGAGAAAGAAACCGGCACGCTCATCGTGCGCCAGACGTTCTTGGATCGTGAGAACGAAACCATTGCGGATCTTCAGATCGAGCGGATCGGCGGGGACGGCCGGCCGTCGCCTTTCGACCCCGTGAAGTGCGCGGAGGGTCTGACCACGTCCGCCGGTCTCGTTGCCGGGGCGGCCATGATGTTCGCGAGCTGGGCGGAGAACTTCAAAAAGAGCACGAATGAGCTTCCCCGGATGCCACAAGAGGTGTCGAATCAAGCGGGCGGCGTGTCGGATATCGCCTACTACCACAGCTACTGGAAGCTCGCGCCCGGCGAAGCACTCGTAATCGAGGCGACTCCTCCGGAGTGCGAGCACTGGAACTTCCAGCTCAACAACTACTGGATGGAGTCACTCGATTACCGCTACTACCCGATCCACGTGAACAAGCACACGGCGAAGTATCGCCCCGACGGGTCCGTGCAGGTGGTGGTGGCGGCGCAAGACAAGGGCTTCGACAACTGGATCGATACCGTCGGCCATGAAGAGGGCACGATGTTGTGGCGGTGGGTGCGTGCAAACGAGCATCCACAGCCGCAGACGCGAGTGGTGAAGCTCTCGGAGCTATGAGGCCTCCGATGTCGTCGAGCGAAGTCACGGCTGCCTTCGACCGTCCGTACCGTCCGACGGCGATCGCGATAGCGAACCGAGTAGGGCGACTCCTGTCCGGCGTCGGAATCGGCGCAAAGCCGATCACCGTGAACGACGTCCTGTCGGATGCGCGTCGCAAGACGGGACTGAGCGACTTCGGCGACGAGGGTTTCCTCGAACCTCTAGAGGTCCTAGCCGACTCGATCAATCGAGAGGCGGCGCTGAACCCCGTGGGTCACATGATCATTCGAGGCCGCATTGTCGGCGTCCTCAGGAACAAGCTGGTGGCGCAGGACAACATCAAGCGCCATCCGGAAATCCTCGACATCCCCGTCGAGGCGCCCATCATCGTGGCGGGCTTGGCTCGCACCGGAACGACGATGCTGCATCGCTTGATCGCCCAGGACCCGGGGATCCGGTCTCTGGCTTCCTGGGAAGCGATCAATCCCGCGCCCGGGAAACCAGCCGGTGGGCGGAAGAGAGACCCGCGATTCGCGCAGGCTGCCGCGGCCGCCAAGGGGCTCAAGTACATGTCGCCAGGCTTCTTCGCGATTCATCCCGCGGAGCCGGACGCGCCCGAAGAGGAAGTGATCCTCCTCGAGCAGGCGTTCCTGACCACGACGCCAGAAGCGATGATGAACGTGCCGACGTACTCCAAGTGGTTGGAGGTGCAGGATCACGTGCCCGCCTACCAGGCGTTGAAGCGAATGATGCAGTACCTGCAATGGCAGCGGCCTGGCATCGGCAAAGACGTGCGGTGGGTGCTCAAGACGCCTCACCACCAAGAGTACTTCGATCCGCTCCTCGAGGTGTTTCCCGACGCGACGATTGTCCACACACACCGTGACCCACTGAAGACGAGCCCGTCGCTGTTCAGCATGCTCACCTACCTGCAGATGATTTTCAGCGATGACGTCGACCCCCACCGAGTGGCAAGCCATTGGCTCGCCAAGATCGAGAACATGGCACGCCGCACTATGGCCACCCGGGAGCGGCTCAACGACGAGGGTTTCGTCGACGTTTCTTACTACGACCTAATCAAAGACCCGATGCCCGAAGTCGAGCGCATCTACGAAGCCGCAGGCGCCTTCCTCCCCGCTGACGCCCGAAAGGCGATGGAGTCCTCTCGCAAGGACAACAAGCAACACAAGTACGGCCGCCACAAATACTCCCTAGCCGACTTCGGCATGACCGAAGACGACGTAGAATCCCGAATCGCCCCCTACCGCGCCCGCTTCAAAGTCCCCTACGAATAAGAAACGCGATAGTATCCGGTCCGATGTTGAGCGACGTGGGGGCGGTTCCGTTTTGGCAGCGTTTGATCCCGTTGTTTGGGCTGTTCGCGATGGTGGGCATCGCGTGGCTCCTTTCCAACCGCCGTGACCTAGTGCCGTGGCGGGTGATCGGCTGGGGCATCGGCTTGCAAGTATCGTTCGGTGTCCTCGTGATGAAGACCGACGTTGGACTTCGCCTGTTCGCGGTTTTGAACGACTTGGTCATCGCCTTGCTGGGGTTCACTGCGCAGGGCACCGAGTTCATCTTTGGCGACTTTGCGTCCGAGAAGTTCACTATCGCGATCAACGTGCTCCCGACGATTATCTTCTTTTCGTCGCTGATGACCATTCTCTACCACCTCGGCATCATGCAGCGGTTGGTGGGCGTGTTCGCCTGGGTCATGCGCCGCACGATGCGAACTTCCGGCTCGGAAACACTCTCGGCGGCAGCGAACTCGTTCGTCGGCCAGACCGAAGCGCCGCTCATGATCGCCCCGTTCATCCGCACCATGACGACATCGGAGCTCATGGCGGTCATGACCGGTGGGTTTGCGACCGTCGCCGGCGGGGTCCTTGCCGCCTACGTCGGCCTTCTCAAAGACGTTTTTCCGGATATCGCAGGGCATTTGATCGCAGCGAGCGTGATGAGCGCACCGGCGGCGCTCGTCATCGCCAAGGTCATGTGGCCCGAGACCGAGAAGTCTGAAACCGCGGGGCACATGACGCTCGAGATGGAGAGTCCCGATGTGAACCTCATCGATGCGGCCGCGCGAGGCGCGTACGAGGGGATGAAGTTGGCCTTGAATGTCGGTGCGATGTTGTTGGCTTTCATCGCACTGATCGCACTCGCTAACGCGCTACTCGGCCTGCCATTCGAGCTGTACAACGACTGGATGGGTCTCGAGGGCGCTGCCGCGATAGAGCCGCTCACCATGCAAAAAATACTCGGCTGGATCTTCTGGCCGTTCGCCTTCCTGATAGGCGTGCCGTTCGCCGAGTGTGCGACCATCGGCACGCTGCTGGGCGAGAAGCTCGTCCTCACCGAGTTCGTCGCCTATCTGCACCTCTACGAGTCACTATCCGAGGGCGTAACGCAGCTGTCGCCCCGCACGGTGATCATCGCGAGCTACGCGCTATGCGGATTCGCGAACTTCGCTTCGATTGGCGTGCAGTTGGGCGGCATTGG
>CBDURI010000281.1:0-3959 GCA_965369435.1 uncultured bacterium | reverse complement strand
CTGTGGACCCTGAGCATTGCCACCGCGCGCGAGGGCAGCATCCGCACGGAGCTCAAGCGCGTCTTCTTTGCAGTCACAGCCCACGAGGTCGAGTGCGAATACTGCGTCGCGGCTCATATGATCGCGCTCTTCGGCAAGCAGTGGTCGCGGGACGAGTGCATCGAAGTGCTCCTCGGCAAGCCGTCTCCCCGGCTCAGTGACAAGGAGAACGCAGCGGTAGACTTTGCCCGGGCGGTTGCACGCGGCCCGGCCGCTATCACCGGCGAGCAGACCGAGGCGCTCCGAGCCGTTGGTTGGACGGATGCGGAGATCGTCGAGATCGTCGCGGCTGTTGCGCTCATGCGTTACACGACGACCGTGGCGAGCGCGCTCGACGTGCCTCTCGAAAGAGCAATGGACGGCGTCGGCATCAGCTGCGGCGTCCCTCTCGAGCGACGCGACTAAGCCGGTTCGGCGTGGGTTTTCGCGGTGTGGGTCGCGCTGTCTATCGGTTCCTGATGCACCGCAAGGTCTGCTCGGCGATCTCCAACTCTTCATTGGTCGGCACGACCAACACAGCCACGGGTGCTCCTTCACGATGGATCGGTCGGACTCTCTTCGCGCTGGCCCGATTCCGCGCTTCATCGAGTTGTATGCCCAGCCCCTCCAGCCCCTCGCAGGCTCGCTCGCGGATGTCCGCCGAATTTTCCCCCACGCCCGCCGTGAAGACGATCCCGTCCACGTGGCCTAGGGCCGCCATGTAGGCTCCGATGTACTTGCGCATGCGGTAGGTGTAGACGTCCAGGGCGAGTCGAGCCCGCGTGTCGCCCGCCGCCTCGCGTTTGAGGACGTCCCGCACGTCGCCGACTCCGCACAGTCCGGAGAGCCCGCTCTCTCCGTTGAGGATCTCGCCGATGTCCTCCACAGTCATTCCCGCCTGACACGCCATGTGAACGATCACCCCAGGATCGAGGTCGCCACTGCGCGTACCCATCACCAGACCCTCCAGGGGGGTCATACCCATGGAAGTGTCGACGCTCTTGCCGTTCGCGATGGCGGTCACGCTTGCCCCGTTCCCGAGGTGCAAAACGATTAGATTGAGCTCCCCGAGGGGCCGGTGGAGCTCGTGGGCCGCCTGCTTCGCCACGTAGGCCAGGGAGGTGCCGTGAAAGCCGTAGCGACGAACACCATAGGATTCGTACCATTCCTCGGGGACCGCATATCGATAGGCATGGGGCGGAATGCTGTGATGAAAGGCGGTATCGAAGACCGCCACCTGTGGCACATCGGGCCGGCGGGCCATGGCCACCTCGATGCCCAAGAGGTTGGCCGGATTGTGAAGCGGCGCGAGGGGCGAGAGGCCCCGAATGGCCTCGATGACCCGTTTGTCGATCAAGCACGGTTCGCGAAACGCTTCACCGCCGTGAACGACGCGGTGCCCAATCCCGACCAGATCTCTGCCATCCCCCGCCTCGTCCGCAGCCAGACCCGCAATTCGGTCGAGGGCTGCGGCGTGGTCCGAAACGTCGCTGCCCGGCTCGCCAATGCGCTCGGCGGCGCCCTGTGCAACCAGAGTCCGCTCGGCCATGTCGAAGAGCTGATACTTGAGCGAGGAGCTTCCGGAGTTGAGGACCAGGACCTTCACGACTTACTCTGTCGACTGGGCCTGAATGGCCGTCACCGCGACCGTGTTCACGACATCGCTCACCGTACAGCCCCGGCTCAGGTCGTTGACCGCCTTGTTGAGGCCCTGTAGAACCGGGCCAATCGCGACCGCACCCGCCGAGCGTTGCACGGCCTTGTAGGTATTGTTGCCCGTATTCAGGTCGGGAAAGATGAACACGGTCGCTCGACCGGCGACCTCGCTGTCCGGAAGCTTCTTGTTGGCCACACCCAGATCTACGGCGGCGTCGTACTGAATTGGACCCTCGATCTTCAGGTCCGGTCGACGCGAGCGGACGATCTCCGTGGCCTCGCGGACTCTGGTCACGTCCTCGCCCGAACCGGAGGCGCCCGTTGAATAGGAGAGCATGGCGATGCGCGGTTCGATCCCGAAGGTCGCCGCTGTCTGCGCGGAACTGATGGCGATGTCCGCAAGCTGTTCCGAATTCGGGTTTGGGTTCACCGCACAGTCACCGTAAACCAAGACCCGGTCACGCAGGCACATGAGAAAGACGCTCGACACCACCGAGACTCCTTCACGAGTTCGGATGAACTCCAATGCTGGACGAATCGTGTGCGCGGTCGTATGGGCGGCGCCAGAGACCATCCCATCGGCCTTTCCCTGGTACACCATCATCGTGCCGAAGTAGCTCATGTCCCCCATGGCATCGTGAGCTCTGTCCTCGGTCATTCCCTTGTGCTTTCGCAGTTGGAGATAGACGTCCGCGAAGCCGGAGCGCCACTCAGAGGTGAGCGGATCGACGATCTGAGCGCCCTCGAGGTGGACACCCAGCGTGGACGCCGACTCCCGGATCTCCGCCGGATCACCGAGCAGCGTCAGGTCCGCCACCCGTCGCCGCAGCAGGATCTCGGCGGCTCGCAAAATGCGTTCGTCCGTGCCTTCGGGCAGCACGATGTGCTGGCGACTGACTTTGGCCCGCTCGATGAGCTCGTACTCGAAGCGTAACGGCGTCACCCGCGGCGAATGGCTCACCTGGATTCGCTCCGCGAGCGCGGGTAGTTCCACGTGCTCCTCGAAGAGACCCAGCGCGGTCGCGATCTTGCGCTCGTCCCCCGCCTTGATGGCGCCTTCCAACGCATTGACCCGTGTGGCCGTGGTGAAGGTGTCGTCGGCCACCCCAATGACGGGAACCGCCGTCCGCCTCAAACCACTGATGAGTCGGGTCACCGGTTCGGCCGGCTCGACCCCGCCGGTCAGCACGATGCCGGCGATGTTAGGGAATGACTCGGAACGCACCGACGCCAGACAACCGAGCACCACGTCGGCGCGATCGCCTCCCGTGATCACCACCAAACCGGGCCGGAGGCGCGTAAGGACGTTGGGTAGCTCCATCGCTGCAACCGAGAAGTCGCGGGCGAGGCCCTGCAGACGATGTTCATCACCGAACATCAGCTTCCCATCGAGTGCGTCCATGATCTCGGCCACGGTGGGGTGACCCAGGGTTTCATCCTCTGGCACTACGTAGACCGGGTCCGGGCCGTTCCACTCCGCGGCAAAGCACTCCTTCACTTGATCGATCCGCCCAGGCGCCACCCGATTGACCAAAGTAGCCACGATCGAGCAGCCTTCGCGCTCGAACGCCCGCCGCGCGGCCCGGACGTCCTCGACGAGTGCCGCCGGCTCCCGGCCTTGCCCGTTGGCCACGAAAAAGACCGGACAACCCAGGTGGGCAGCCACGCGTGCGTTGAACTCGAACTCGAAGGCTGCTCCCACTCCGGAGTAGTCGGTCCCCTCGCACACCACGAAGTCGCACTGGGACTCGAGCTCCTTGTAGCGTCCTAGGATCCGGGCGAGCAACTCGTCGGCCCGGTCGGCCCCTGCCATGGCACGCGCCTCGTCATACGGACCGCCGCTGGACATCTCGGCATTTTGCCGCAGCGCATAGCGGGATCGCATGAGACCGATCTCGCGGTCGGTCTCCGCGCGGCCGTTGACCACCGGCCGAAAGAAGCCGAGATGCTCGACCCGCCGAGAGGCTAGCTCCATCAAGCCGAGCGCCGCCAACGACTTGCCGGCGCGCGGTTGAATCGATGCAATGTAGACGCCCTTTGCCACGTGCCGACTCCCGGGCGCGGCAGGATGCCACCGGGTGCACGCATATTCAACGTCGAAGCCAGAAATGGCAGCAGGCAAACAACGCGGCTAAGCCGGCCCGGCTTGGGTTTTCGCGGTGTGGGTCATAAGTAGTCAGAAGAACGAGGTTTGTGGGGCGGGAGCGTGTCCCCGTTCTTTGAGTTGAGCTGAACCGCTCAGTTGTTGCTGGGCGTGCCAAGCTCTTCGAAGACTTGGTCGACCG
>CBDURI010000280.1:0-3960 GCA_965369435.1 uncultured bacterium | reverse complement strand
AGGTCGTCTTCGTGATTCTCGTAGAGCGCCTGCTGTTTTGCGTCGGTAAACACCAGCGCCTTCCACGACACGCTCACGCGCACCTCTTCGACGTCGTACCGTGCGAGCACATCGCCCTGCTCGATGACTTCCCAACCGTTGCCGGACCAACGGAGTTGGCTCTGCAGTGTCAGGCCGTTGGGTACCGTTCGGTCATCGGGTCCCACTGCCTCGACGCGATGGAACATGTAGTCGTTGTCGCCGACCACCGCAGAGTTGCCGATGCACGGGCGGCTGATCGGGGAGCGGTCAGGGCCATCTGGCCAATAGGTGAATCCACCGCCTTCCCCTTCGTAGTACCAAGCCACCGCCGTGACGCTCGGCACGTACCAGCGCTCGAACAATCCGGACTTGAGCATCGTGGCTAGCAGCCAAACCGGATACTTCGTTCGATCGATGCCCCGGAAGGCGGGAATGTCGACATGCCCCGGGTCGACCTGCGCGATCGGCGGGTTGAGGTTCACGTACACGATCTGCGGCACGACCACTGCGTCCTCGAACATCTCCTGTGCGGCGCTCCGAAATGCCTCGTGCTCGAGAAAGACCTCGGCCCCTTCGATGAGTGGCTCGCCATATGCCCAATCCCCTCGGAACCACGGCGCGATGAACATGGGACGATTCCCTGGGCCCCGCTTCCCGGCATCGCTGAGGGAGGCCATTTCCGATGTGTTTTTCACGTACCGCTGCACCGTCCAATAAGGGGCGCCTCGAACCAACAGCTCTCGAATAGGTGAGGGGTCGGGTAGCACGCGGTCGATGACGATGGGCGCCCTCGGATGGTCGAAGCTCACCCGAGCCTTATAGCAGTCAGGGCGGCCGCTTCTCACTTGTGCCCATGACCACCTCGATGCCTGCTTTCCCCGCGAATTTCGGCCTCCCGCTGCTGTGGGCTTGCACGAGCGTGCTTTCGCGGTAACGGGCGGTTGGCAAATCGACCAATTGCACGAGCAAAAGAATGAAAGACCTTAGTAAATACCGAAACATCGGCATCTTCGCGCACGTGGACGCCGGCAAGACGACGACCACCGAGCGCATCCTCAAGCTCACCGGCAAGATCCATAAAATCGGCGAGGTGCACGATGGTGCGGCCACCACCGATTTCATGGAGCAGGAGCAGGAGCGCGGCATCACGATTCAGTCCGCCGCGACGACGTGCTTCTGGGATGGTTATCAGCTGAACATCATCGACACTCCCGGACATGTCGACTTCACGATCGAGGTCTATCGTTCGCTCAAGGTGCTCGACGGCGGCGTGGGTGTGTTCTGTGGCTCGGGCGGTGTGGAGCCGCAGTCCGAGACCAACTGGCGCTATGCCAACGATTCCAAGGTCGCTCGGCTGATCTTCGTCAACAAGCTCGACCGCTTGGGTGCGGACTTTTATCGAGTCGTTGACCAGATCAAGAACATCCTCGGTGCGAAGCCACTGGTCATGGTGCTTCCCATCGGAACCGAGGCTGAGTTCACGGGTGTCGTCGATCTGCTCACGCGCAAAGCATTCGTATGGGATGACTCCGGCGACCCCGAGAAGTTCGAGATCCAGGAAGTCCCCGAGGACATGAAAGATCTCGTCGAAAAGCACCGTTTCGAGCTCATCGAGACTGCGGTCGAGCAAGACGACGACGCGATGGAGCAGTACCTCGAGGGCACCGAGCCCGACCTCGACACGCTCAAGAGCTGCGTCCGCAAGGGCACGCGCGACCTCGTATTCTTCCCGACCTACTGCGGTTCGGCATTCAAGAACAAGGGCATCCAGCCGATGCTCAACGCTGTCGTTGATTACTTACCCGATCCGACCGAAGTTCCGCCCCAGCCCGAGGTCGACCTCGAAGGCAACGAGACCGGCAACTTCGCGATCGTCGACCCGAACGCGCCCGTCCGCGCGCTGGCGTTCAAGATCATGGAGGACCGCTTCGGCGCGTTGACCTTCACTCGCGTCTACTCGGGTACGATCAACAAGGGCGACACTCTGGTCAACACCTTCACCGGCAAGAACGAGCGCATCGGCCGTATGGTCGAGATGCATGCGGACGATCGAACGATCGTGGATTCGGCGCAGGCGGGTGACATCGTGGCCATGGTCGGCCTCAAGGACGTGCGCACCGGTCACACGCTGGCCGATCAGAAAAACCCGGCCACGTTGGAGCCGATGGTGTTTCCGGACCCCGTCATTTCACTTGCCATCAGTACCAAGGACAAGGCCATGAGCGAGAAGCTCGGCACGGCGCTCGGCAAGATGGTGGCCGAGGACCCATCTTTTCACGTGGAGGTCGACCAGGAGTCTGGCGAGACCATCCTCAAGGGGATGGGCGAGCTCCATCTCGACATCAAGGTCGACATTCTTCGCCGCAGCCACGGCGTTGCAGTCGATGTCGGCGCTCCGCAGGTCGCCTACCGCGAGACCGTGACGCGGGCGATCGAAGACAGCTACACGCACAAGAAGCAGACCGGTGGCTCTGGTCAGTTCGCCAAGATCGAATACACCATTGAGCCCACCGAACCCGGCGAAGGGTTCGTCTTCGAATCCAAGATCGTTGGCGGCAGGATCCCGAAGGAGTTCATCCCCGCGGTTGAGAAGGGCTTCAAGGTCATGAAGGATGAGGGGCCCCTGTGTGGATTCCCACTGCTCGACTTCAAACTCACCCTGACCGATGGCGGGTTCCATGCGGTGGACTCGTCGCAGATGGCGTTCGAGACGGCCGCGAGGGCTGCCTTCCGCCAGAGCATGCCCAAGGCGGGGCCCCAGCTCCTCGAACCGATCATGAAGGTCGATGTCTTCGTGCCGGATGCCAATGTGGGTGACGTCATCGGAGACCTCAATCGCCGCCGCGGCATGGTGAACTCCCAGGAAAAGGGCCACACCAACGTCCGCGTCAAGGCAGACGTCCCGCTTAGCGAGATGTTCGGTTACATCGGTGACCTCCGCTCCGCCACTTCGGGCCGCGGCCAGTTCTCGATGGAGTTCAGCCACTACGCGCCGGTTCCACGCAACATCCTCGAGAAGGTTCAGGCCGAGGTCGCCGAACGCAAGGCTGCCAAGAAGAAGTAGGCTAGGCGAAAGGACGCGATGGCCGGAAGGTTCTTCAATCTCGACGGAACTGCGGGCGCCGCAGGGTTGGCGCGTGTCCTCAAGTGGCAGCTCGGCTTTCATGATGAAAAGAGGCCGCGCGCGCCGGCGACCGGAGTTGAGGTTCCGGTCGTGTCCAACGATGGCAAAGCGCTCAGACGGGCTACCAAAGACGCCCTGACCTGGATTGGGCATGCCACCTTCCTGATTCAGCTGGGTGGCAAGAGCGCCCTCATCGATCCCGTCATGTCGCCGACGCTCAGTGGAGTCGTTCGGCGAAACGTGGCCCCCGGGCTCGATTGGCCGGCGCTGCCGAAGATCGACGTTGTGCTCGTCACCCACAATCATCGCGATCACATGGATGTGCCCACGCTCAAGCGGCTAGGGAGCGACCCGGTCTATGTGGTGCCTCGCGGACTGGGCACATGGTTCGAGCGCGAGGGGCTTCGCCGAGTCGTAGAGATGGACTGGTGGCAAGAGGAGGAGATCGAAGGGCTCCACATCACCTTCGTTCCATCGCAGCACTGGAGCCGCCGCGGCCTCACCGACATGAACACGACTTGGTGGGGAGGCTTCGTCATCGAACGCGGCGGGCTACGGGTCTACCATTCCGGAGATACCGCTTGGTTCGACGGATTCTCCCTCATCGCAGAGCGGTGCGGTGAGATTCACGCGGCCATGCTCCCGATCGGTGCCTACGCGCCGCGCTGGTTCATGCGCTCGCAACACATGGACCCCGAGGATGCCGTTCGCGCCTTCACGGCGCTTGGAGCAACGAAATTCGTCGCGATGCATTGGGGGACGTTCAAACTCACCGACGAGCACTTGGAAGAGCCCCCGCAGTTGTTGCGGGAGAC
>CBDURI010000279.1:0-3977 GCA_965369435.1 uncultured bacterium | reverse complement strand
TCGAGCGAGCTGCTGCTCTCTGAGAACCATCAGATGCTGCTCGACTACGGCCTGCCGATGATGCAGATCTGAAAAATCTGTTGCAAAAATGAAAAGTAAGCTGCCTCACGTCTGTACAGCTAAAATACAGTTGTAATTCATCTGTAAGGGTTAGTCATGGCATGTCTCGTTTGTGATCCACCCCACATATGGACCCATCCCTTCGGGCGATCGGGTGCAATTTAGGGGCTAAACGCGCAGAACTTCAAAAACTTTTCAGATCTGAACGATGGTCACAAAGGGGGATCCGACAACCCTTATGAGATCATTCATGATTCCCAGTGCCGTCAAGTTGGCACGATAGTAGCATATAGAGAACTCGACATAAGCACTGCGGTGATGACGTCCCCCCACGTCCCCCGTGGTGCTGTTAGACCGGCGATTTGGCTTGTTTTCCCCCCACTTCATCCAAATCGCCATCTCTCTAACGGCCCGAAAGCCCCCCCTTTCGGGCCGTTACTTTTTAATTCTGTAAATCGGACACCGGGGAGAGCCCCCTGCTTCGACTTACTTCACGACCTTGAGGTACGGGGGCCGTTCGCCTGGCTTTGGCGGGGTCGAGGGGGTGGACTCGGCATCTTCGTCGACCGCTGGCAAGACGCGTAACGATGGCCGCTCCTCGACCACTGGCGGGGGAGGCTCCCTGCCCGCTTCCCGTTCAATTTCCTCGGAGATCTCCTCAGGCATCGACTCGGGCCACACCATGCCTCGGCCGTCATCGCCGGCCAGGGCGAACACCGCATCCCATTGAATCTGGCAGGTAAAAGGCGAGCGGTTGAACGACAGCGTGCCATAAATGCCATCCGCATCGACCTCTAAATCCCTAATAGGTACGGGCATATCGAAGCCAATCTGCAGGACGAGCTGAGGTTCTGAGCGATAGGACTGGGGTACGGCGACCGTGTCGACTCGAGGGTCGAGGTGCACGAACAGACTGCCCTGGGCCAAGAGGTACCGAGCGACGTCGAGCTTGAGCGGCAGCGGCTTTTCTTCGTCAGCCACTCTTCAGCATTAGCGGATTCAGGGGAGACTTGCCATCGGCCTATGTCAGGGCCAGCAGAGCAGTCCCAGCGACCATCAGGCCCATGGCAGCGACCTTTCGACCCGTGATCGGCTCTCCGAAAAAGAGCCTCCCGAAGACGACGCTGCCGACCACGCCGAACGCCCTCTTGAGGGTCTCGATGACGGCGACCCAAAGCCACTGAAGGGCGACCATCTGCAAAGCCACCGCCGCCACGGCAAATCCGATCAGCCCCGCGAGCAATGCCCTGGGCGCCGAACGGACATCTCGGAGCTCGCTCTGCTTCCCCCTGGCCAGGATCCAAGAGAGCAGAATCGTGGCGCTCCCACCCGAAAGAAGGAAGGCATGCGCTGCCGGTGACGCATGCCCAAGGGCCCGTTTGTCGAGGGCGGTCGAGAACGCCCAAAGAACCGCGACCGCGACCATGTAGGGCGCGCCCTTCTCACGAGAAATCGATCGCCACCAGGAATCCGCCAAGTCGCTGTTGAGAACGGCAGCGCCGAGGACCACCAAGAGGATGCCCGCCCAATGCATGGTGCCGGGCACCTCTCCAAGGAGTGGAATCGCGACGACTGCACCAAAGACCGGCGTAAGCGAAAGGAGGGGAACCGTCCGACTCAACGGTGACAACTGCACCGAGCGCATGAAGAACACGTTCGCCAGCGCATTCATCGCCATCGAGGCCACGGCAGGAGGCCAGTACCCCACGTCGGTGACCCAGGTTTGATCGTACACCGCCCAGGCGCCGAGAAACGGCAACTGCCCGAGCAGCAGAAACACCGCCAGTGCCTCCGGGGAGGCCTTCCCAGCAACCGCCTTGCGAACCACATCGAGCCCTGCCCAACACAGCGCCGCCGCAATGCCCAGAGCAAAACCGGTCATAGCCGCTTCGACAAGATGACCTTGGCTTTCACATCGCGGGGCTCATCTTCCCAGGGCCCCGGCGGGAACTGGCTCACTTCGTACACGCGAAAGGAAACGACGCGGTCGTCTGCGTTGCCCGTGCGCTCGTGGTGGCTGAAGATCCAGTCGCTCAATGCCTTGTGATACCGGCGGTAACCTTTGATACGCACGGTGTAGTCGCACCAGTAGTAGTTCTGTCCGAGGTAGGGGGGAACCGTGCGCAGTGACGGATCGGCGTAGCGGGAGGCGACCTCGTTGAAAGGATCGATATGCCTCCCGTCGGCAGTCACGGCATCGAAGACCAGCCACATGTCGTGGCGCGGCGCGTTCGCGGCGAACATCTTCCAACCCTGATTGAGGCGGAAGGTCATGACCGTCGCCCGGATCCACTGGGGTTGCTGGTGCTTGAGGAAGTGGGGGATGGCCGGGTTTTCGACGAGCACCTGCGAAGTCGCGGCGACGACGAGGATGGCCAGGAGCGTGTTCGTGACCCAGCGAAGCGGGCGTCTCGTTGGCTCGGGCGCCCCATCGGACGGCGGTAACGTCAGCGCTGTACCCGATCGGAGCCTCCCGCGCAGCCATTCCCAGTCCTCCGCGCTGACGAGAAACATCGAATACGCGATCATCACGAACGAAAACAAACCGACGTTCGCGATCGCGGCGATGCCGAGGTGAAGCGCCCAGATTCCCCCGATCGCAGCGCGCCGCGTCCAAGGCCTTCCCCACGGGGAGAGGATCAAGATGGGCAATAGATACTCGATGACCAGGCTGGTGTACGTGAACCCCTGGAACACCCAGAACGGCAGATGCTCGCGCATCCAGAACCCGAGCCATGTCACGATCCGCTCCTGATGTGCGAGCCAGTAGACTGCGCTCCCGTCGATCCACGTTTCGCCGGTCTTGTGGATGGCGTTGAACGCGTAAATGACCGCGAGCTGCAGCGTCACTACGAGCACCGCCCAGGACACGACCGGCGATCTCACCGGTTTGCCAGCTTTGTTGGCGCGCCACGCATCGACCGAGAACGCAGAGCCAAGCGGCAGGAACGCCGTCCACACCATGAGGTTGCACAGCACGAAGTCGCCCCCATTGGACACCAGATCGACGCGAACCTGCAGCGACAGCACGCAGGCCAAGGCCAGCACTTGCGTGACGCGCGTGAAAACTCCGAAAAGCAATGCCAGGTACACCAAGCCGATCAGCGCGAACGCCACCATCACCCCGGTGTCCGAGCTCACGTAGAATAGAAACGACTCACCCCACGGCTTGAGAGGGTGCTTCGCGAGCATCGCGTTCGGGAGAAGGCCGGATTCGAAGTACCAGACCGACATCTCCGCGCTTCGCTTCGCGAGGTCGAACAGCAGCAGCAGCGCGATGTAGATCCGCGCCAGGCCGAGCGTGCGGATGTCGATGGTGAGGAACCGGTCGCGTAGGAGGGTCTTATCGATGCGCATGGCCTGGCTCAGCTCGCACGGACCCTATCAGCGTCCGGGTCCAACACAAAACAATGTCTTTCCGCGGAGTTGCGAAGCCCGCCGGCAAGCCCCATAGTGTGCAGGTCTTTGAAAATCTGGGGGCGACCGGTTTCGACGGGGATGATGAAGGTTCGGTTGCGTGTCCGTCGGCCCAAGCACGACGTAAAAACGTTTGGGACGTACAACTGCCAACGATAACGCAGTTGCTCTCGCGGCCTAAGTAAAGCCAAGAGAGCCGTCGAACCTAGAAGCTTGCCTGTGCTTCTAGCGGAGGCGTCATTTGAACGGGCTGGTCATTGCGAGTCGGGTTCGGCGCAATGACGAGATGAAGAACCACTAGCGTTGGTGCGAGCCTGTTTGTGGGCGCAACCCAAGGCGAATTTCAAATCACAAACTACGCACGTAGATGCAGTTCTGGAACATTTCCGGACGTGGGTTCGATTCCCACCGCCTCCACTGATAACCATCCGAGATCATTTCGTTTTGATCTCGGGTGGCACAATCACTGGCAAGAACGGTGAAGACGGATGCCGCGCTGG
>CBDURI010000278.1:0-4004 GCA_965369435.1 uncultured bacterium | reverse complement strand
GTGCCAGCGTCAGTGCCAGCGTCAGTGCCAGAGTCAGTGTCGGTGCCAGCGACAGGGTCTGTGTCGGTGGCTGGGCATATCATTTCGGCGGGGGCCTCGGGCGTTGACCTCGGTGGGCCGATGGCCTCGCCTGCCGTTCGTAGGCGTGCGCGCGAGCTCGATGTGTCACTTCAAGGCGTGCATGGCAGCGGGGAGCACGGTCGGATCACCCTCGAGGACGTGCAAAGGGTTGCGGAGGTGAAGACTGCGCCGGCGACATCCAGTAGTCGCGTCCGCATCTCGCCCTACGCTCGCCGAATTGCCACGGAGCGTCGTGTCGACATTACGCACGTTCGTGGGACTGGGCCGGCGGGGGCTATTCAAGCGAGCGACGTGCTGAGCGCCAACGCAAGCGCGCCTGAGCCGAGTAAGCCCGTATCCACTGCTGAGCGCATGCAGCGCGCGATTGCGGCGGCCATGACGCGCGCCAACGACGAGATCCCCCACTACTATGTCGAGCACAGTCTCGACATGGGGAATGCGCTGGCGTGGCTGCGGGAGACCAACGCGTCCCTAGGCGTCAGCGAGCGGTTGGTGTCGGGTGTGTTGGTGCTGCGTGCGGTGGCGCTTGCATTGCGCAAGCACAAGAAGCTCAACGCCACTTGGCACGGTGGGGATGCCGTGCTGAGCGAGGAGATTCACGTCGGGCTAGCTGTTTCGCTTCGCGGCGGCGGACTCGTGGCGCCCGCGTTGCGGAACACCGACGAAGGGAGTCTGTCCGACTTGATGGCACGCATGACCGACGTCGTGAGCCGGGCTCGTGCGGGTACGCTTCGCAGCTCAGAGATGACGTCTTCGACCATCACCTTGACCTCTCTTGGAGAACGCGGCGTCGAAAGTGTGACGCCCATCATCTTTCCGCCACAGGTGGCCATCGTCGGCTGCGGTGCGACGCTCGAACGGCCCTGGGTGGTCGGCGGTCACGTGATGCCCCGGCCCATCATGCGCGTCACGCTCGGTGCGGACCACCGAGTCAGCAACGGTCACCAGGGCGCGCGATTTCTGAGCGCGCTCGATCGCCTCTTGCAGGAGCCCGAAAAACTATGACCCGTGACGAAATACGATCGACCTTGCTCGCGTGCCTGTCCGATGTGGCCCCCGAAATCGCCGACGAAGAGATCGAGGATGACTTAGACCTGAGAGACGAGCTCGACCTCGACTCGATGGACATTCTGCGGTGGGTCCAAGGGATCCACAAAGCGCTCAGCGTCGAGATTCCGGAAGAGGACTACGACAAGGTAACCACACTTGGGGATGCCATCGGCTATGTCGCAGCCCGCGTCTGAGCCAGCGCCCTGGTCCGTCGAACACGGTCAGAGCCTGCGAGCCGTTGGGCAGATTCGACGTAAATACGGGCGCCAGGCGTAAGCCAGACGTGGCGGAACCGCCCGGGTGTGGTACAGATCCGCACATGGACAAGACCGCTCCGATTGCCGAGTACATGACGCCCATCCCCCACACCGTGGGGAGCGAACAGACCATCACGTTCGCGCAGAAGCTCATGCAAAAGCACGACATTCGCCACCTGCCGGTGCTGCACGGCGGCGAGCTCTACGGCATCGTCAGCGATCGCGACCTCGGCATGATCGCCGGCCTCAACGAGGTCAATCCCGACAACACGACCGTCGAAGAGGCGATGACCCAAGAGGCGTACACTGTGTCCAAAGACACCTCGCTGATCGCAGTGCTCGAAGAGATGCTCGAGCACAAGTACGGCTCGGCGGTCGTGGTTGAAGGCGTGAAGATCATAGGCATCTTCACGACGCACGATTCACTGAAGCTGCTCGTTGAGAACTTCCCGGCGTAATATCGACGCTTTGCGCCGACCAAGGGGCGCGAAAATCTTCGACAGCGTCGACAACTTCCATGTCGAGCTCGTGGGCTCGGGGGACAAAATTCGCGTCTAGGACGTCGATGCCGCCGCGCGAAGCTCGCCCAGGACTTCACTGGAGAACGTCGCGCCTATCATCTTGTCCTCGACGCCGTGCTCGCGGATGACCTCGACGAAGTGATCGACGATCGGGCACTGGCCCCTCGCCCTTGTGGGCACGTGCCTACCCTGCCACCTTGGGGGCCATGTCGACTCGAACAGAGCTTACGTTTTGCCGCATCTGTGAAGCGACCTGCGGCCTCAAGGCGACGATCGAGGGCGATCGTGTCGTCGCCCTCGAGCCCGACTCCGATCATGTGGTCAGCAAGGGTTACTCCTGCATCAAGGGCCTTCGCTACCACGAGATTCATCATTCGGCGGACCGGCTTCGGGTTCCTCTGAAGCGCGTCGGGGATCGCTTCGAGGAGATCAGCTGGGAACAGGCGCTCGAGGAAATCGGCGCGAAGGTGCGACAGCTCGTGAAAGACCACGGGGGCGATTCCATTTCCGCGTACCTCGGTAACCCGATTTCGTTCAGCCTACTGCCTCCGGTCCTGATGGCCGCCTTCATGCAAGGCCTCGGTTCGCGCAACCTGTTTCAGACCGGCTCACAGGATTGCAACAACAAGTTCGCAGCGGCTCAACGGGTGTACGGCTTTCCGTTCATCCAACCGTTTCCTGACGTCGACCGGACGCAGTGCCTGATCATGCTCGGTTCGAACCCCGCGGTGTCCCGGGCGAGCTTCATGCAGCTCCCGCATCCCATCCGGCGCCTCAAGGCCATCGAAGGGCGGGGCGGCAAGCTCTTTTTCGTGAATCCTAGGCGCACCGAAACCGCCAGGCAGATGGGGACTCAGGTCTTTATCCGTCCGGATACCGACGTGTACTTTCTGCTCAGCTTTCTTCATGAAGTCGTCCGCCGAGATGGAATCGACCACGAGCGCGTGCAACGACACATGAAGGGGCTCGATGCGCTTCGCAATGTCTCCGAGCCGTGGCCGCCCGAGCGGACCGAGGAGGTCACGGGCATTTCCGCCGACACGCTGCGAGCCATGGTGGACGCGTACTTGCAGGCCGATGGTGCCGCGCTGTTTCTTTCGACCGGGGTCAACCAGGGTAGCCACGGCACCTTGGCGTTTTGGCTCCAGGAGGCCATCAACGCGATTACGGGGAATCTCGACCGCCTCGGGGGGACGCTCGTAGGCCATGGCTACATCCAGGACTTCCCGAAGCACGCGCGCAAACGCGGTCAAACGATGCGTCAAGACCGTTCGCGCATCGGCCAGCTTCCGTCAGTCGTCGATAGCTTCCCAGCGGGGCTCATGGCGGACGAGATCCTCACGCCCGGTGACGGCCAGGTGCGCGCGCTGGTTTGCCTGTCGGGCAACCCACTTCTTAGCGTCCCAAACAGCAACGGTCGGCTCGAAGAGGCATTGAAGGCCCTCGAGTTGCTCGTCGTCATCGACATCTTCCGAAACGAGACCGCCAATCACGCGCACTACATCCTGCCTGGCACCAGTGCGCTGCAGCGTGCGGACTTACCGTTCGTGTTTCAATCGTTGATGGGTGTGCAGCCGATTCCGTACGCGCAGTACACGGACGCGCTGTTGCCCCTCGAGGGCGAGCAGCGCGATGAAACGATGATCTTGCTGCAGCTTGCGCGCGCGTGCGGGTCGAGGCTGTTTGGTTCGCGAGTTGCGGACGGGTTCTTCAGCAGCTGGATGGGACTCGGGAGGCTTCCGGTGCTCGGGGCCCGGCTCGGGCTCACCCCGGAGCGCTTCTTGAGCTTGATGGCGCGCGCGTTTCGGCTTGGCTCGTTGGAGAGTCTTCGCAAGGAGCCGCACGGACGGTTGCTCGAAGCAAACAAGGGAGGCGATTTCCTCGGCAAGCGTGTAGTCACAGACGACGGGCTGGTCGACTTGGCGCCGGACGAGTTGGTCGAGGCTGCCGGGAAACTCGGCGTGGTGTTCGAGCAGGAGCGGGCGCAACGCGACAAGCTCAAGTTGATCAGCAAACGCGAGCAGCACAGCCACAACAGCTGGCTGCACAATCACCCGAGATTTGTCGAAGGCAAACGCTCGACGAACTATCTCTA
>CBDURI010000277.1:0-4008 GCA_965369435.1 uncultured bacterium | reverse complement strand
TGCGAGCATCATCATTTCGGTAGCCGATATTCGAATTTGACCGGTAGGAAGAGCGTGAAGCCAATTTGGATCGACGTGTTGGCGACGAACGTCGAGTCCGATTCGAGCCAGGTCGCAGGATCGCCGCGGCCCGCGCCCTCGGGCGCCACATCGACGTTCTCAAACTGATCCGGCCACATGTAGGCCCGGAACTCCGTAAAGAACGTCAGGTAACGTGTCAGGAAGATGCGCAAGCCGATACCCACGTTGAATGCCACGTTGGTCTGCCAATCGAAGCTTCGCACCGCCGGATCGAACACCGGGATCGGTTGGGTTCGCATGAAGCCCACGCCACCGATGAGATACGAGTCCCATTGGAAGATCTTCTTCCGCACCTTGAACTTCCCGTAGAACGGGACGTAGCTGAAGTTCACCCACAACCCCATCTGCCAGTCGTTGATCGGAACGCCGAGTCGAAACTGGTTCTGGATGCGCGGGATGATGTTGGTGCCGCGCTCGAGCGGGTTGGTCCCCCAGTCGTACCAGATGAAGTTGAGCCCCAGTGCCAAGACGTTGGTGAACCAGTAGTTCATCGCCAGTCCGAGCCCGTAGTGCTTGAGGTACGGGTCGTTCAGCGTGATCGCCACCGACGGTGCGAGCTCGAGCCGCTTCAGGCGAAGGGCGTAGATCTGTTGGACGGCGTAGATCTCCTCGACCATTTCCTCGCGCTGAGGCGCAGGCTCGGCCGGACCGTTCGCAGCGTCGCCGTCGCCGGCAGCGAGCTCTTCGATGAGATCGCCTTGGCTCTCGGACTGCTCGGCCGGTTTGGCTTCCTCCTCATCGACCTCGTCGAGGGAGAACTCCATCTGGGCCTGGGTTGCCGCCGGAAACGCCGTCAGAAGCGCCGCCATCAGTAGCGCAATCCCCCCAAATTCTCGCATCGGCCTCTGGCCTTCCCCCCTGAGCGCCCCGGCCCCCACCGTGGCAACTCGCTGAAATCACGTAGCAAGTGTCCGTTTCCACTCGGACGACAAGACTATACCATGGCGCATATCGCAGTACCAAATCCGGTAGCGATTTTCGACGCAGTGACGCCGAGTTAGCTGGCGTTGGCCGCGTCTTCGCTGGGTTCTAGCGCCTCTGGGGACTCGAAAAGAGCCTGCAGAAAGGCTTCGGCGCCGAACGGCTTCAGATCTTCGACCTTTTCGCCGACGCCGATGAACTCGATCGGGACCTGATGCTGGTCGACGATCCCGAGGATGACTCCGCCCTTAGCGGTCCCGTCGAGCTTGGTGAGGACGATGCCGGTGAGCGGAAGCGCGTCCTTGAATAGCTGCGTTTGTTGAATCGCGTTCTGTCCCGTGGTGGCGTCGAGTACGAGCAAGACGTGGTCGGCCGGGCGGCCAAGCGCCTTCTCGACCGTGCGCCCAAGCTTCGTGAGCTCGTCCATCAACGGCACCTTCGTGTGAAGGCGTCCTGCGGTGTCAGCGATCACGATGTCGATTCCGTCGGCCTTGGCCTTCTCGATCGCGTCAAAGATCACGGAGCCGGGATCTGCGCGGTCCTTGCCTTTGATGACCTCGCACCCGACGCGTCGTCCCCACACTTCGAGCTGCGTCACAGCTGCCGCGCGGAAGGTGTCCCCGGCGCCCAACAGCAAAGTCTTGCCCTGGCGGTCGAAGCGACTTGCCAGCTTGCCGATCGTGGTGGTCTTGCCAACGCCGTTTACGCCGACGACCAAGATGACGGTCGGCGTCTGATCGATGGCGAGCCCTTGGCCGCTCGAGGCCAGAATGCTCCCCGCCTCTTCGCGAATCGTTTCCCACGCACCCTCAGCGGACGACAGCTGGCCATCGTTCATTTGCGTTCGAAGCGCTTCGAGGATGCGCTGAGCGGTGTGGACCCCAACGTCTGCCGTGATCAGTACTTCCTCGACTTCATCGAGGATCGAGGCGTCGAGCTCACGATCGCGTCGAAACACCCCGGCGAGGCGCGAGATGAGATTGCCGCGAGTCGATTTGAGCCCGCTCCGGAACGCTCCGAGATCGGCAGGCGGGGCAGGGGGCGGGGGGGCCGGCGGCACCAAATCTTCCAGCTGGATAGGTTGTGTCGGTTCGGCTCGCGCCTCCGGCTCGATTTTGGGGCGCTCTTCGGCGAGCGCCTCGGGCGGCGGTGGCGGCGGCTCTCGAGGGAGCTCTTTTTGCTTCCGACCTCGGACGAGCCCGATGATCATGCCGATGACGATCAATGCGGCAACAGCCGCGATCGCCGCAAGCACGGTTGGGTTAGTTAAATCCAATGACTCCATTCGACCTCTATCATCCCCCGATGGCCGTTGGGACCGACGCAATATAGAGAGGCGGACACGGGGCAGTCAACGCGGCTGCCACCACGGAATCGGTTGCCGTTGCGCCCCCCCACCTGTGATACTGAAAACGTAGGGGAAGGGCGGGAACCGTTGAGGGGGCACATCGGCCAATGGCATGGCTGGCGAGTACTGGTCGCCATCGCGCTCCTTTTCGCGAGCACGGCGCAGGCCGACGCTCGCCAGGACTACTTGCTGCGCTTGCTTCGCAATTCGAGCGCATTTCGCGTTCGGGCACAGGCGGCCCTGTCGCTCGGACAGCTCGAATCGACTCGGAAGTCGATCGCGGCCCTCGAGCGTGCGGTCCGAGACAAGCACCCCGCGGTGCGCGTGTCGGCGATTGTTTCATTGCGGCGGTTGGGCGCGAAGGACTCGCTTCCGGTCGTGGAGAGGGCGGTCCGGGACAAGAACAAGGCCGTCCGCCGAGCCGCCGTCGAGGCGGCAGCCCAGCTGAGTGCCATTGGCGAGCGAGAGCGAGGGCCCGGCGAGCCGCAGTACTTGGTGGCGGTTGGCATGCCGGGCGCCAAGGCGGAGCGGGTTTCTCGGCAGATGCTGTTCGATGCCCGGATCTTCCTTTCGGAGCAGTTACTCGCGCTCAACGGCGTGGAGCTCGCCCCTGACGACCTGAGCCCCGCCGACGCCAGGCGGGAGATCGCGCAGCGGGGGCTGCACGGATACTACCTCGAGAGCTCGGTCGTGACCCTCGAACCGAAGGGGTCCAGGGTGAGGGCGGTCGTTTCGATCATCGTGCTGTCCTATCCGGGACGCGACATGCGCGGAATGTTGCGCGGCGCGGCGACGGCGTCCGGGCGCTACAGCGCCGAGACCGCAGAGCAAGCAGTTCAAGGCGCCTTCGTGGGCGCCCTCCGCCGCCTTCCCGTGGTGCTTGCGGCAGCCAAAGGGAAAGGAAGCCTTTGACCGGCGAAGTGTGATGGACGTAGGAAGTGAGAGACGCAATGGGCGATAAGACACAGCGCAGGATGCGAAACTACCTGATCGATCGGCGCTTCCAGCTGAAATACACCGGCATGGTGCTGTTGGTCACGGTGTCGGTCGCGGGCGGCCTCGGCTACATGGCGTACGGTTTCTCCAAAGGACAGACCGAGGCGCTGACGATGCAGATCGCGACGCAGCTCGATCTCGATGCGGACACGGCGACGGACCTCGAGCAGTTTGCACTTCAAGAAGACCGCAAGATTCGCAACGCCATCCTCGCGGGCGTGCTCTTGTTGACGTTGGCGTTGGGCTTCACCGGCATCATCGTGACCCATCGCGTCGTGGGTCCCGCATACCGAATGCGGCGGCTCTTCCAGCACGTGGCCGATGGCAAGTTCGAAGTTACGACAGGCATTCGAAAGGGAGACGAGCTCCAGGAGCTATTTCACTCGTTCGCAGACATGGTGGAATCCCTGCGCGACCAGCGCGGCGAGGAAATCGCCCAGCTCGAAGAGACGTTGATCAAGATGGAAGCGGCCGGCGTACAGTCGGCACACATCACGGAGCTACGCGCGGTGCTCGAGCGGATTCGGAAGACGGTCGATTAAGAGCCGGGCGGAGGCTGCCATGCGGGTATTGAAACTGAGCGCCCTAGTGCTTCTAGCTCTCGCCGTCGTCGTGGTCGGCATCGGAGCGATTCTCCCGAAGGATTTTGCGATCGAGCGATC
>CBDURI010000276.1:0-4012 GCA_965369435.1 uncultured bacterium | reverse complement strand
TCTTGTTCCTGTTGTTCCTGCTTCTGTTCCTCTTCTCGGATTCGCTTCATCGCGTACTCGAGGTTCCACGCGGCGTTCCGATCACCGGGCCTGACACGAAGAGCTCGCTTGAACGCGTCGGCCGCCTCTCGAAAATGGGCGGAGGCTTGCTCGTACTCTTCCTGTTGGGAAATCGCGTCCCCTTCTCGTGCGTACGCAACGCCGAGGTCGTAGTAGGCGTCCGCCCGCGTGTTCGGGGATGCGGCGGGGTCGGCCGCGGCGAGGAACGCTTCCTTCGCTTGTTCGCCGAGGTCCTGTGCGAGGAGGGCGAGGCCACGGTTGAGTTGCACGGCCCGTGCCTTTGGCAGTTCTCGTGCCGCTTCGTCGTAGGCCTCGAGCGCCGGACCGAATTGCTCCTGGGCCATGAGTGCGTTGCCCTTCTTCGCGTTGGCGTTCTCCCCTCGAAGAGGGCTCCACGCGGACGCGTTCGCGGGCAGGATGAGGGCGGCCACGCAGCACAGGCACCATGCGAAGAGCTTCATACTTCCCTCCGTCGCCGGCGCACGATCCAAGCCTCGGGAAGTAGCGCCTCGAGGACGATCAAGAGGAACCCTGGCAGGAGCGCCAGGGCGAATCGGTTTTCATGCACGGTGACACGCCTCGCCTTTCGCTCAGACGCCTGGAGCTTGGCTAGCTCGGAGCGAATCTCGGTCACCCCGACCGTGCCTTCCTCGGCTCTCACGTACCTCCCTCCCGTGATCGACGCGATCTCTTTGAGGGTGTCTTCGTTCTCGGAGCTGAGCGAGGTCATGACTAAACGGCCGTCCGCATCTTTTACGTGGCCGGTGAGTGTGCCGTCGGCAGTGTAGCTTGGAATAGGCTCTCCGCTTCCTGAGCCGATGCCCACCGCGTAGACCTTGATTCCCGCTGCTTTCAGCTCCTGCGCTGCCGCGATCGGATCGCCTTCGTGGTCTTCGCCATCGGTCAGCAGGATCACCACCTTGGAGCGACGGTCGACGCCGTCTTCATCGCCGCGGCCTTCATTGGAGCGTTCGATGAGTCGCTTCGAGGCGATCAGTGCTTTGCCGATTGCCGTGCCACCCACGGGCATGTCCATGGGGCCGAGGTCCCGCAAGAACAGCCGCACCGCTGAATAGTCGACGGTCATGGGGAAAGCCATGGCGTCTCCCGCGAACGCCACGAGACCGACGCGGTCGCCGTCTAGGTCGCTCAGGAGGCGTTCGAGCTCGCCCTTGGCGCGCTTGATTCGACTCGGGTGCACGTCGCGGGCGAGCATGCTCTTGGAAAAATCGAGCGCGATCACGATGTCGATGCCGCGCTTGCGGAGCACGCGAGTGCGGCTGCCGTACTGCGGTCCGGCGAACGCAACAATCACGAGCGCCGCTCCAACGACCATCAACGTCGCTCTCGTGAGGCGCCACCATCTGGCGTGGCCCGCGATCAAAGGCTCGACCGTGGCGCTCTTGCCGAACCTTTGCGTCGCGCGTTGCCGTCTCGCGGCGTTCCACCAGAGCGCAGCGACGGCAGCGGGGACCAGGCCGAGGAGCCAGAGCGCCTGAGGATTGGCCCAACTCACGGCCACCTCCTCAGCCACAACAGGACGAGCAGCTCGATCAATAGGAAGATCAACGCGGGACCGACGAATGCGGGAAAGAGCTCGGTGTACATGCGCCCGGCATCCTCGATGTCGGTCTTCTCGAGCGCGTCGAGGATCTGATGGAAGCTTTCCTCGAGAGCGGCACGGTCACTCACCAAGAAGAACTCACCGCCCGTCTTGTCGGCCATCTGCTCGAGCAGCTCCGGATTGACGGGGTAGTTCGCGGTGCCGAAGATCGCGCGGCCGAAGAGACCGGTTCCCTGTTGAACGGGCGCGGTATCGGAGACGCCCATCAAGATGGGGTAGATCTTCACCTCCATGGCGCTCGCAAGGTCTGCGGCTTGTGACGGAGACACGTTGCCTGCGTTCGACTCTCCGTCGGTCAGGAGAATCATCACTTTGCTCTTGGCCCGCGAACGCTTGAGGCGGTTGAGGCTGACACCGACTGCGTTGCCGATCGCGGTACCGCGCCCGTCGATTTGATCGAGCTGTAGACCCCGAAGCGCCGTCCGCAACGCCTCTCGGTCGGTCGTGAGAGGGAGTAGGGTGTACGCGTCGCGACCAAACACGACCGCACCGATTCGATCGTTCGGGCGGCGATTGATGAAGTCGCGCATGACGGCCTTCGTCGCCTTGAAGCGCGTCGGCCGGATGTCTGCGGCTGCCATCGAGCCCGACATGTCGAGCGTGAGGATGATTTCGATGCCACTCACTTCTGCGGTGTCTCGCGCGTGAATGCTTTGAGGTCCCGCCAGCCCCACGACGAGGAGCGCCAATGCTACGGTGCGGAGCGCGCTTGGCAGGCTCGCGAGACGAATTCGCCAGCCGCTTTTGGAATTTCGCAGCGCGGCAGCCCGGCTGAATTGGAGCCGCGGCCTCGAGCGACGCTGCACCCAGACACGAGCAAACCATGCCATCGGCGCGGCGAGCAGCAGCAGCGCGGCCCAGGGGCGCTCGAAACGTAGTTGCTCATCGGTGATGAGAAGCTGATAGCGAGACTCGAGCCAACGCAGGCTGAGGACGAGCCCTACGAAAGCGGCGGCCGCCAACCAACCGCCTGCCCATGCGCGGCGCTGCACCGGACTCACGACGGGTTTCCGTTCTGCGCGACCGCGGCGGGGCGAGTCCGATCGACCAAGCTCAGCGCTTCGTCGATCAACGTGAGCGACGCTTCATCGGCCAACGACGCCTTGGCGAACTTCACCAGATCGCACTGGCCCAGAAACCCCAGCGCGTCTTGCGGCTCGATGGCGAGTGACTTGGCGCGACGGAGCTGATCAGCGATCTCGTCGGTAGTGCTTTCGAGGCCGTGGAAGCCGAAGCGGCGGCCCAGGTAGGCGCGGATCGAATCGCTGACCGCGTCCACCCATTGTTCGGTACGGCCCTCGGAGATCGCTTCCGCACGGCCGCGCTCGAGCTCATGAAGCTCCGTCAGGGCGGTCTCCCAGGGGGGAGGTGGAGGCGGCGGCGCGGGCTCCGGCCGATCGCGTTTCTGCCACCAGCGCATGAACAGCCAGGCAAGCAATGCGCCCAGCGCGATCGCGAGCAGAATCCCGAGAGCGATGAGCAGTCGATAGTCGTCCTGCTCGACGACCACCGGCTTGGTCGGTGGCTTGAGTTGCGCGTCGGGCTCGTTGGCCAGGAGCGACTGAACTTCAATCGTGCTCGTGTTCGATTCGAGCTCGATGAGCTCGCCCGCGGCGCTGGTGACCCGCACGCGAATGGGCCCAAGCTCGTGAACGCCGGCCTCGAAGCACAGGAGCTGAAGCTCGAACGTGAACGTCTTGAGCTTGCCGTCGGGCGAGAGCTCGACAGAGAGCTTCTTGTCGAGGATCTCGAACGGGGCGAAGGGCTGCTCGGGCACCGCCGCTTCGTCGGTCGCGGCCACGGTGACCGTCAGGATGACATCGATCGAGTCGCCGAGCGTGGTCCCCGGTGGCGCGTCGAGCGCGATCGTAGGCTCCTGCGCCAACCCGATCGCGGGCGCGAGCCATGACAACACGATGATGGCAGCCGCGCGTCTCACCGATAGCCCGTGAGTCGCCGTTGCCGGAGCCGAAACAGCTCCGTCAGCGGCCTGACGAAGTCGCGGTCGGTGCTGACCGTGACGTGGTCGAGCTGTAGTCGACGGAATAAGTGTTCGCGTGCGGCGCGTTGGCGCTGCGCCTCGCGCGCATAGTCGGCACGCACGTCCAAATCAGAGGTGTCGACCTCGACGAGCTCCCCGGTCTCCAAGTCCTCGATGAGAGCGAGCCCCACGTCCGGCAGCTCGTCTTCCCTCGGGTCGACGATCTGGATTGGGATTAGGTCGTGCTTCGCCGACACCACCTTGAGCGGCTTTTCGTATTGGTCGGCAATGAAGTCGCTGATCAGAAAGGCCACCGTCCGGCGCTTGCCGATGCCGCCGAGCAGGTC
>CBDURI010000275.1:0-4078 GCA_965369435.1 uncultured bacterium | reverse complement strand
GCACGCACGAGGGACTTCCTGTTCGTCGGTCCCTACCTGTTGTCCGGCAAATCGCTCGTGACTACTTCCAAAGCACTCGCGGGTGCCAAGACCGTGGATGAGATCAACACGCCCGAGGTGACGTTCGTGACCTTGAAGAACTCCACCAGTCAGGCGTTCGTGAAGAAGAACCTTCCGAAAGCCACGCTGATTCTGGTGGAGGACTACGAGAAGGGCGTTGCCATGGTCATCGACGGCAAGGCCAGCGCGATGATCGCCGACATGCCCGCATGCGCCCTCGCGGTGCTTCGGAACCCCGACGCCGGTCTGGTCACCCTTGCGGAGCCGCTCTCGGTGGAGCCGATGGGAATCGCGGTCTCCGCCAAGGACGCGAGATTCTACAACCTGATCGACAACTACATCGAAGCGATTGAAGCCACCGGCATCCTCTCGGCACTTCGTCAGAAGTGGTTCGAAGATCCCAGCTGGCTCGAAGAGCTACCGTAGGCGCGACCGTGCCCCGGTGCGTTAGCCTTTGTTGCGGATGATGAAGGTGTTCATACCTTCTTCTCGTTCGAAGGTCGTTCGGTAGCCTTGAGCCTGTTGGCGGGTTGCGAAGGGGCCGATGCGGACTCGCCAGTGGGTGCCGCGGCCCTCGACGATGCCGGTCGTGACGTAGGCTGCGTGGCCGCGTTTGCGTAGGGCGCTGGCGAACACTTGTGCTTCCTCGGCGTCTTGGTAGCTGATGACTTGCAGGGTGTAACGGCCTTCGTATCCCGCGGGAGCCGATACTGTCGTTTGGTGCACCGTGGCGGCGACGAGCGGGTCACGAGCCGCTGCCATTTCGACGATCTTGCGGTCGGGGCCTGCGGTTACAGCGGCTGGCAGACCTGCGGCGATGTCGGAGCGTCGTGGTGGCCTGGTCAACGGGTCGAGGTGGGCGAGCTCGGCAGCCGCAGCGGCCATCGCGATGGCGACCTCGGGTCGTGTTTCGGTGACCAAGGTGGTTGGGAAGCTCAGGGTCTCCGGGTCCAGCTTGGGGTCCTCGGCCGGCTCCTCGGTCGCCTCCAAGGCTTCGACGCCGTCGGCGATCGCAAGCATTTGCAGCGGGTCCTCCCTGGGAGGTTCGTTACCGTCGGGGAGGGCTGCCACCGCGGCGACGACGATGCCTATCGCCGCCACCAGGCCCACGCCAGACAGCACCAGGACGCCTCGTCCCTCGTCCGAGGATCGCTCTTCGATCCGCTCCAGATCGCGCATTGCAGTGTCCATTTTTCGTTCCGCTCCGGCCCTCCTTCGGGGTTTACGAAACTTCCTCTGAAGCAGCCAAAAAACAGCAGTTCACGAGACCTGAGAGTGCGTGCAGGGGGGGTGCGCACGTGGTAGCTTCGCGCCGGCGTCGCAGCTCTGGGGGACGGCGCATGGGAGCAGTATTTCATGGCGGACCCTTCACAGAAGCAGCCGGTAGCACTCGAAGACGAGATGAGGCGCTCGTACCTCGATTACGCGATGAGCGTGATCATCGGGCGAGCGATTCCCGACGTGCGGGACGGACTCAAGCCTGTCCATCGGCGCATTCTCTACTCCATGCACGAGCAAAAGGTGCATTGGAACGGTTCGTACCGAAAGAGCGCTCGCATCGTCGGCGACGTGCTCGGTAAGTACCACCCGCACGGTGATACGGCGGTCTACGATGCGCTCGTTCGCATGGCGCAGGATTTCTCCATGCGGTACCCGCTCGTCGACGGGCAGGGCAACTTCGGCTCGGTGGACGGCGACCCTGCTGCAGCGATGCGGTACACCGAGGTCCGCATGTCCCGGCTGGCGTCGGAGCTGCTCGCCGATATCGAAAAAGAAACCGTGGACTTCGGTCCAAACTTCGACGACTCGGAAAGGGAGCCGCTCGTTCTGCCGAGCCGGATTCCCAACCTGTTGATCAATGGCTCGGGTGGCATCGCCGTCGGTATGGCCACCAACATTCCGCCCCACAATCTGCGCGAGGTCGTCGACGCGACGGTTCGTCTGATGGGCGACCCGGAGCTGACGGTCGATCAGCTCATGGAGGACGACGACGAGGCAGGCCGGCTGGGCGTAAAGGGCCCCGACTTCCCGACTGCGGGGTACATCTACGGCAAGGCGGGCATCCATCTCGGCTATCGCACCGGCCGTGGCCGCATCGTGATGCGGGCCCGGGCGGCCATCGAGGACCTTCCTGGCAAGGGCGATCGCGAGATGATCGTGATCACCGAGATTCCCTACCAGGTGAACAAGGCCGAGCTGCTGAAGAAAATCGCAGACCTGGTTCGTGACAAGCGACTCGAGGGGATCAGCGATCTCCGCGACGAGTCCGACCGGGATGGCCTACGAATGGTCATCGAGCTCAAGCGCGACGCCCACGGCGAAATCGTGCTGAACAAGCTCTATCAAATGACCGCGCTGCAAAGCACGTTCGGCTACAACTGCCTTGCCATCGTCAAACAGCGCCCCGAGGTGCTCGATCTCCGGTCTGTGCTCCTTCGGTTCATCGATCACCGGCGTGAGGTCGTCGTTCGACGGACACGCCACGACCTTCGTCAGGCCGAGGCGCAGCGTGAGCTCATCGAAGGCCTCGGGATGGCGGTCACCGACGTCGATTTGGTGGTGAGCACGATTCGGTCTTCGAAAGACCCCGACGAGGCGCGAGAGCGCTTGATGCAGCTCGCGCTCACCGGGCTCGAAGAGTTCGTGAAGCGCGCCGGCCGGCCTGAAGCCGAGGTCAACGCCGCGAAGCAACGCGGTGACTACTACCTCTCGGAGCGCCAGGCCAAGGCGATCCTGGAGATGCGGCTGTCTCGTTTGACCGGGCTCGAACGGGAGAAGCTAGCGACGGAGTATGGCGTTCTGTGTAATCTGATCGGCGAGCTCCAGGCGATCCTGGCGAGCAAGGAGCTTCTCGACCAAGTCATCGTCACGGAGCTCGACGAGATCCGCGAGCGTTTCGGCGATGCCCGCCGTACAGAAATCGTCGAAGCGGAGGGAGACATCTCGATCGAGGATCTCGTTCCGGACGAGGCAGTGGTCGTGACCGTGTCGCACGCCGGCTACGTGAAACGCGTGCCGCTCAGCGAGTACCGTGCGCAGGGGCGAGGCGGCAAGGGCCTCCGCGCCATGGATACCCGCGAACAGGACTTCGTGAGCTGGGTCTTCGTGGTCAACGCCCACGCGCACGTCTTGTTCTTGAGCGACAAGGGCAAGGCGTACCTGAAGAAGGTCTATCAAATTCCCCAAACCAGTCGCGCGGCGAGAGGCAGGGCCGTCGTGAATCTCGTGGGCATGGAGCCCGACGAGCGCGTCGCGGCGATTCTCCCAATCCGGGAGTTCGTCGAGGACGGGTATCTCCTGACGTGCACTCGTCGAGGACGCGTGAAGCGCACGAACCTGTCCGCATACGAGAACATCCGGCAAACGGGGATCATCGGCGTTGCAATCGGTGAAGGGGACGGACTGTTGACCGCCCGCATCGTGACTCCAGGCCAACATGTGCTGATCGGCACATCACGCGGCATGAGCATCCGGTTCCCGGTGGAAGACGTTCGAGGGATGGGCCGTGATTCGATGGGCGTAAAGGGGGTCGACCTTCGTGAAGGCGACTTCGTCATCGGCATGGACATCATCGAGGAAGATAGCGAACAGCAGGTGCTCACGGTCAGCGCCAACGGCTACGGGAAGCGCACGAAGGTTGCGGAATGGCGCACGCAGAACCGCGGCGGCAAGGGCATCATCGGCATGGACACCTCCGACCGCAACGGCGCCCTGGTGAAGCTCCGCTTGGTCTCGCCCGATGACCAGCTCATGGTGATCACCAACGGCGGTCAGGTGATTCGGACTCGCGTCAGCGAGATTCGCGAGACTGGGCGCAACACGCAGGGGGTGCGGGTCATTCGTCTCCGTGAGGGGGAGCAAGTCGTCGACGTCGAGCCCGTGGCGGAGGGCGAAGAGGGCGATGAAGGCGAGCAGGGCGCGGAGGGTGAAAACTCGAAACCCGAAGAACCCCAAGCAAATTAGTCCGTGCGATCCTGGAAATGTGTAATCCGGGGAACAACGCGCTATCTTTACAGGG
>CBDURI010000274.1:0-4144 GCA_965369435.1 uncultured bacterium | reverse complement strand
CCTTGATGCAGTTGGGCATCGACTTCGGTGACACCGTGGGCTTCGAGGACCTACCCGGCGAATGCCACGTTCTCGCCGTCAGCGAGAACGGCAAGATCAACATCAACGATCCGCTCTTCCTCAGCGGAGAGCGTGCCCGGAACAGCGTGGCGGCTCAGCTGTTCTCGCTCACCGGCGGGCACCTCCCGGAAAGCCCCTACGACGCGCTGTTCATGGAGGCAGACGAGACCGGCACCCTGACGACCCGAATTGATCTCATCACGGCCGTGATCGATTGGTGGGATCACGACATCCAGCGCACGGATTTCGATCCTGGGGCCGGAACGACCCGAACAGGCGGTACGGGCACCGAGGACGACTCCATCTATCAACTGAGCAAGGACCCGTACCAAAACAAGAACGCCCCCCTCGACTCGATTCAGGAGTTACGTTTGGTGCGTGGTTTCACGGACGATTTCTGGGCTACTTTCGTGGAGCCAACTCCAAACGACCCGACGTCTCGGATCATGACGATCTACGCCTCTGGCCTCATCAACATCAACGAGGCCAGCGCTCAAGTGCTGCTCGGGAGGATCTGTTCCTATGCGCCAGAGGTCACGCTCTGCACCGATCCGGTCGAAAGCCTCAAATTCACTACGATCCTCAGCACGATTCGTCAGCTCATTCCCATCCCCTTGTTCAGTCGTCCGACGGACCTGCTCGACTTCGTGGAAGGCAAGGGCAATGAAAAGGCCCTGTACGCCATGCTCACGGGCTTCTTGGGTGAGGACAGCGAGCTCATCTTCGTGCCCATCGAAATCCCCGAAGATCAGCGCACGCCCCTAGCGCGCTCATTCACAACCTCCGCTCAGATCTTCACCATCCAGGCCATCGGCCTGGTTGGCCGGTCTCAGGTTCGCATCGAAACTGTCGTCAATTTTCACACACGGTGGGTACCTCCACCACCCAACACCGGACGGATGCCGGGGCTGGGCGTCTTCCACTACTATCGGATGAATTGAAATGTCTTTGGTTCTGGGATTAGAGGTCACACCCCGAGTGGTTCGCGGCGCGTTCTTGAGAACGACGCTGCGTGGCTCCGAGATGGAGCGGTACGCCGAAGCGCCGCTTCCCTACTCTCCCGAGTCGGAGTCCGAGCAGAGCTTGCTCGAAGCCGCTGTCGCGCAGGTTCTTCGAGAGGGTACGCGGGCACCGGACCGCATCATCGCGTCGCTCAGCGGCGACGCTGCTTCGTTGAGGCTCATCGAGCTGCCGGCCGGGGTCGAAAAGAAAGTAGCTGAGGTTTTGCCTGGCGAGCTGGGCGCCTTGCTTCCGTTCGACGTGGAAGAAGCCGTCGTCGACTACCAAGTGGTCGGCCGTGACGACACGACCATCCAACTGATGGCCGTAGCGGCTCCTCGCCAGACGGTTGCGAACCGCCTCCACGAGCTCCAGGCGGCGGGCGCCGACCCACGAGAGCTTGCCGTCGGAGCCGCTGCTTTCGATGGTCTCGGCGCCCTGCTTGGCGAGTCGCTCGCAGACAAAACGGTGCTCGTCATCGACGTGGGCCCCACCAGCACCGACTTCGCAGTGCTGACCAACGGGAGGTGCACGTTCGCAAGAACGGTTTCAGGCGGTATGGACTTGGTCGAATCGGGCCGGCGCGGCCAGCTCGGCGCCGCACTCCAACACACTTTCGCGAGCTACAAGGCACAGCGCTCCGACGCGCCGTCCCTCATCTTGCTATCTGGGGAGACCGCCCCGATGGAGAGCGCACGACAATGGCTCACCGAGCAACTCGGCATCGAGTGCGGCGTGGCCCCACTGCCCCCGGCGCCTGGCGCGGACGAAGAGATGCGACCGAAGTTCACCAAGGCGGCGGCTCTTGCAGCGCGCGCCATATCGCGCGGCAGGCAGATCGATCTCCGGCAGGGCGAGTTCGCATCGACGGCCGCGGCGAGCCAGATCCGGAAACACCTGCGCCTCATCGCCGTCTGCTCGGCCGCGGTCATTCTTGCCTTTAGTGTGTCACTTCTAGCCCGCTACCGAGTGGCCCGCGCAGAGCACGAAGGGCTGACGGCCACACTGGCGGAGGTCAGCACGGACCTGCTCATCGAAGAGGCGCACAGCGCTCTGCACGCGCGCGAGTTGCTCACCGCGGGGGCTCGCATCGACGATCCACTCCCCCGCTTCGACGCGTATGACGTGCTCGAAGGCATTTCGGTGAGCATCCCCGCCGACATCCAGCACGACACTCGGCGCTTACTGATCGAGATTGACGACGAGGGCGACAACGGCAGGTTCGAGATCCAGGGCACGGTAGGTTCGATCGCCGAACGCGACCGGCTCGTCGACGCACTGAAGGCGCACCCCTGCTTCGCAGAGGTCGAGAAGGGGTCGATTTCCACCGCCGTCGCGGATCGGAAGGACTACAAGCTGGTCGTCAGAGTCAGGTGCGATGACACGCCCTCGAAGACCCGGAAGGAGAAATAACGTGGCTTTTGGAGACGCGTTAGACAACCTGCGAAACTGGGCCGACGCCCTGAGCAATCGCGAACGTCGACTGCTGAGCATCATGGCTGCTGTCTTCGTGGCCATTGGGTTCGTGGCTCCCGTGTACGTCGGCGTTTCGAGCATCTCGGACATCGAGGCCGAGAACGCGGAGATCGCGCAGGTCTTGCAGGACATCCGCCGCTCGGAACCGCGCCTGCGACAAGAGAAGGCGGAACGAGTCGCTGTGAAGCGCCTCTACAACCGCAAGGCACCATCCCTCGGAGGGTTCCTCGAAGAGCGCGCTCAACAGTACGGGGTGACAGGACTCGGGGTCACCGATCAGCCGGAGCTCGACATGGGTGCTTATAGCCGCCGATCGGTCCGCGTCTCGTTGCCTGTCGTGGAACTGCGACCTTTGATCGAGATGCTCGCCGACATCGAAAACAGCTCATACCCAATCTCTATCGAGCGCATTCAGATGACCGGGGGTAGAATGCGCACCGGATACACCGTCAAGTTGGGCGTCAACGCGTACGACCGCGAAGCGCCCGTGTCAGCGGAGCAGGAGTAGGCCGTGCGACGGATTCCAATCGGAATGATCTTGAAGTGGACGGGGTACCCCCTCTTCTTCTTCGTGTGCTTCATATTCTTTGCGTACAAGACCTTCCCGTACGAGCGGCTCGCCGATCGTCTGGTTCAAGAGGCCCGTGCGCAGGGCTACGAGCTCGAGATCGTCGACCTGACGAACTCGGGACTGACCGGTCTCACCTTCGAAAACCTGCGCGTGACCCTGCCCGCAGAAGGGGAAGATTCACCTCCGGGCGAGGTCATCTTCGACGAGCTCACCGTCAGCACCTCGTTGTTCTCGCTGATCTCCGATACGAAATCTTACAGCTTCGACGCGGAGTTCGCGGGAGGAGAGGCCCAGGGCGACATCTCACTCGGAGAAGACACCATGGAGTTCGAGGCAGAGATGGAGAACATCAACCTCGAGGCGCTCTCGGTTCTCCGAAAGTTCACCAAGGTTCCGCTGTCCGGGATACTCAATGGCGAGGTCGTGCTCGCCATGCCAACCGAAGTCGCAGAGTCGACAGGCAACGTGGAGATCACGATCGAAGGACTGAGCATCGGTGACGGCGAGTCGAAGCTAGACATCCCCGGTTGGGGCGGCCTGACGCTCGACCGAGCCGATGCCGGTAACCTGGAGCTAGTGGCCACCATCGAAGGCGGTTCGGCGAAGATCCAACGAGCGACAGCCCACGGCAAAGACCTCGAGGTCGACGTCGTCGGCAAGGTGCGCCTTCTACGCCCACTCAAGCGCTCGGAGCTCAACGTGATGCTCCGCGTGAAGATCCAAGACGCGTACAAGGAGCGAAGCGCAAAAATCGCCACGATGCTGGAGTTAGCCTCGTCGGGGCTCAAGGCCGCCCTGACGGCAGACGGCGCGATTCAATACATGGTCGCTGGCTCGTTCGCGGGCCGTTTGCGGCCGAGGGGAGCGGGCAGACTGCCTTTTGAAGCGCCGCAGTGAAGTCCAGCACTGGACGCGCTATGGGGAAGTGCCCTAGAGATGGCTACCACGAGCGAGATCCATGATCGGAAGCGACCCACAGCCACCTGAAGAACTGGACGAGCCGCAGGGCGTCGAGGTCTTGGATATGGACGAGGAGCG
>CBDURI010000273.1:0-4152 GCA_965369435.1 uncultured bacterium | reverse complement strand
AGACCGAAAAGGCAACGGACGACGCCGAGAAGGCGGGAGTAGCGCCCTCGGTCGACGCTGCTGGCCCCGCACAGCCGATAGCCACGCCGCCCCGCGCCGCGCGCCTCACCGTCGTAGTCTTCCCTTGGGGAAAGGTCTGGGTGAACGGCAAGCCGTACGGCCCTGCGCCACTGAAGAACGAACCTCTCAAAGCCGGCCGGTACAAGATCAGCGCCGGTCAGCAAAGCCCTTTCAAGACGCAAACGATCCGTCTCCGCCCTGGCCAACGCAAAACGTTGGACTTCGATTTGACGAAGTGAGCGACTCGTGGTGAGCACCCCGTATGCCCGTCCTTCCATCGCCGATGCGACCTCTTTCCCGGCAGAAATTGGGACGGCGCCCGCAACTGTTTGCGCGCGAGCCGATCGGCCCTATTTACTCGACGCGCAGGAGAAGAATGGACGAGGAACAAACACACTTGGAAGCAGCTCCCGAGCCTTCGCACGACGCCGAACCGGTGCCGTCGGCGCAGGAGGTCAATGCCAGGCGCAGCGAAGCGGCGGCAGAGCTGCAGCAGGAGGTCGATTCGCTCGAACAAAGGCTCGGTCCGGAAGCTGACCCCCTGACCGGCGAGGCGATGAAGAAGAAGGCCCTCAGCCGATACGTTCGTGAAGAAGGGCTCAAGCCGTACCAAGCCGAGTTGATCAAGATGCAACAGCATCTCGAGAAAACCGGCACACGCATGATCATCTTGTTCGAAGGGCGTGACGCCGCTGGCAAGGGCGGAACCATTCGACGCGTGACGCGCTACATGAACGAGAAGCACTACCGTGTCGTCGCGCTCGGCAAGCCCACCGAGCACGAGCGAACGCAATGGTTCTTCCAGAAGTACATCCAACACTTCCCGCGGGCGGGCGAGGTCGTGTTGTTCGACCGCAGTTGGTACAACCGCGCAATGGTCGAACCCGTGTTCGGTTTTTGTACCGACAAGGACTACAAGAACTTCATGCGTGGCGTGACCGGATTTGAGAAGGACCTCGTGCGGCAAGGCACCATCCTGATCAAGCTCTACTTCAGCGTGACGAAAGAGGAACAGGACCGGCGGTTCGGACGCCGCAAGGCTGACCCGCTTCGCCAGTGGAAGCTCAGCGAGGTCGACGTGCAGGCCCAGGAGCGCTGGGATGACTTCACCAACGTGAAGTACGAGATGCTCAAGCGAACCCATACCACGCACGCGCCGTGGAAGATCATTCGCTCGAACGACAAGCATAAGGCACGGCTGAACGCCATCAAGGTCATCTTGAACTCAGTCGCCTACGAGCGGCTCGACGACAGCCTCGATTTCGTCCCGGACCCCAACATCGTGATCTCAGGCTCGCGAGAGCTAGAGATGATGGAGGCTCAGCGCCTGGGCAGCGGGAAGTTCCTGGTATAGCCGTCGCCGGGTCGCGCTATCAGTCGCGATACCGGGCGTCGACGAGCGCCCCCAGGGCGACCTTCGCGCTCGAGCGTTCGTAACCGTAGACTCCGATCAGGACTTGCAGCGCTTGTTGGGCCGCCTCGCGCTCATCCTGGTCGAGCGTATCGTCGTCTTTCAGCAGCGCGACGATGGCCTGCCCGATCTCGCCCACCTGCCCGTGCCGGTCGTCGAAGTACGCCTGTCGCAGCTGCTCGATGTAGCGCGGGAAGAGCGCCTCGTAGTCGACGTCTTGCTCCGGATGGTCGATGGCCCAGGCGGCGACCCCACTCAGCAACTCGTGGCGGAACGCCTGATCGTCGTCCGCGCCCAGTTTCTCTTCGACGCTCTTCATCAGATCGACGTCCGCGTCTTCGTCCTTGCCGGTGACCGGATTGAAGATTCGCTCCTTTTTCACCCAGTGCGAGACGTGGGTCATGTAGCGATCAAAGAGTCCGAGGTGGCTATGCTCGTCGATCAAGCCGCTGGCAGCGCGGAGCTCGCCCTCCACGATGTCGAGCCACCGCTCTTGCACGACCTCGACGAAAGCGCCGTGGTCGCGATAGGCACCGTCGGGCTGCTCTTTCAGGAACTCGTAGTCGTCGCGATCACAAAACTCGGCAAGACGGGTCAGGAACGTCACGGGCGAGACGCATGGCTCCTCGAAATCAGCGGCAGCGTCGAGGAGGAGCATTCGAATCTCACGCGGCGAGGCGCCGTTGATGCCTTCGTAGTCCGACGAAGCACCTCCCTGCAGCTCGACCTCCTCGATGCCGCCGGCGAGGATCTTCCCCTGATCGGCTTCGAAACGTGCCGGCACGAGCCCGTCCGCCAAGAGGTCCGCCTTTTCCAACGGCGTCAGTGATGCCGCGATGGTGCCGAGGTCGCTATCCGTGAACTGCGAAGCATCGGGTTTGCGGAGCCTGGTGAGCACCGACCAGAGCGCGGCCACATACGTCGTATGGGGCGCGACGTGCTTGGGGATCTGGGGAACGATCTGACCGTCGTAGATTTCGCGTTCGCGATGAACATCGAGCAGATACGCCATGCGAATCCGAACGATGCGGCCGCGGAACGAGTTGTGCTCTGGATGCTGACGAAATGCGCTCATGTGAAGCTCGTTCGAGCTTGCGATCATCACGGCGTTGATCGGCAGATTCGACATCGGCAGTGATACCTCGCCGTTCTCGATGGCCAGGAGCAAATACTTCCATGCTTCGAGAGGCCGCTTGAGCAAATCGCTGAACTCCACGATGCCGCCTGACGCATCCACCAACTCGCCCATGGGCTCGAACAGCGTCAGCGCGCTCAGCGACGCTGGCAACGACTCGATCGACCGGTCCGCGGTGATCTGGCGCTCCGACGCATCGACCGACATCTGCGGACCGATGGTAACCGCACCCACGCGGTAGCGCCGCGAGATGTAAAAGCGCTCGACCTGAATGTGCGCAAGGACTCGCTCGAGGTCGCCTCGGTACGCGGTGAGGAGTGCCTGGAAAATCTCTTGGTTCTTCCGGGTGAGTTGGCCGGTCCACACCCAGTCGGGCGCGGCTTCGGGAAGGCCGGCTTCCTCGTATACGTTCGCGATCAAGCGTTGCCGCGCGTCGCGTGGCAGCAGCAACAGCGGATGCTCTCGAACCGAGCTCTCCAGCTTGGCGATGATCCGATCGTCGGGAAGATGCGCGAAGGAGTCACCCTTGCCGAACTCGTCCGACGAGGTACCGAAGCCAATCCCTCCCCCCTCGCGCGTCCGCGGAAAGATCCACGAGAACCGATAGAGAGAACCGGCGTCCGTGTCGGAATAGGCCTCGAGCCCGCGCATCAAGCAGGCGGTAAAGGTCGACTTCGCACTGCCGTTCGGCCCGTGGAGGAGCACCAAGCGGTTGGCGCGCCCTTCCCGCTCGAACCCGTCGAGAATCCGATAGAACGCCTCCTGCGCTGCCTCGTTCCCCGCCAGGCGATCGCGGAGCCTCAGCTCGGCCTGATGCCCGCTATCTTCGAGGCCGAACTCGAGGTCGAAGAGCTTCCAGCGCTTGAGGTGCCCAGCAGGCCGTTCGACTTCGTACGAGCCGAAGAAGTCCATGCAGTCCTTGAGATATCTCGCCGCGTCGCGGGTGTGCCCACGTGGGTTGTCCTGCACGAGGTCCAAGTACTCCCCGAACGAGAGCACTCGCTTCTGGGCCTCGAACTGCGCCTTGACCTCCTCACGGATCGTCTCGAACGCAGTTGTGAGTCCCCCCTCGCCCATCTCACTCCACCTTGAGTTGCATCGCCACCGTTCGCGTCTCGAGGATACAGTTTTCTTCGGTGCACATGGCAAAGGAAACGTCGCAGGTCACTTCGTGTTCGCCTGCTGCGGACGGCTCCACCGACGCGAGGAAGCGTACTTTGTCCTCGCTGAACTCTTTCGCGTCGTCTTTGCCGAGCTCGTTCTTCTTCAGCGCGACACCCGGAGCCGCCTTCAGATCGACCCGGATCGGGTACTCCTGGTTGACATGCCACTCACCCCGACCCTCGAGCGCGATCTCCACCTGACCCGCTTTGCCGACGGCGTACCCTGACTGGCCCGGAGCAGCTGAAACTGGAGCGACTGAAAGCAGGAACGAACCGGTTTCAATGCTTGGGCCCACGGGCGCGTCGGCGGCCTTCTCTGCGGCCGCGGCTCCGGCCGCCGGGTGATCGTGCTGGTGCTGGGAGTGGTCATGCTCGCTCGCCTT
>CBDURI010000272.1:0-4172 GCA_965369435.1 uncultured bacterium | reverse complement strand
AACGCCCGATCGGTCGTACTGAGCGCATCCGCAAGGTCGTGAAGGACGACGATCAGTGTGTGTTGACGTTCCGCGAGCGTTCTGATCAAACGGAGCACGGCCATTCCCTCGCCCACGTCGAGCGCCGCCGTCGGTTCGTCGAGCAACAAGATGGGGGCATCCGAGGCAAGCGCCCGGGCGAGCAATACGCGCTGCTGCTCGCCGACCGACAGTTGGGTGAAGATACGGTTGCGCAGAGAATCGGCATGCGCGGTTTGCAACGCGTGGTCGATGGCATCTCGGTCGCTATTCGATATCCCGCCAAAGCTGCCGCCGTGTACGTAGCGGCCCAGCGCCACCACCTCTTCAACCGACAACGCGGAGCGAAGCAGACTGCGCTGCGGCACATATGAAATTCGTTTAGCCCGCATTCGGGGAGAGATAGAGGCTACTTCGACGCCCGCGATCTCGACGCAGCCGTCGTAGCGGAGCAAGCCGGCGAGCGCCTTGAGGAGTGTGCTTTTACCGGCGCCGTTGGGCCCGAGAAGCGCGAGCACCTCGCCTGGATTGGCTTCTAAATCCACATCGTGCAGGACCGTTCGACCTCCAAGCGTGACCTTCACACCCTTCGCTCGAAGCCCCAAATGGCTATCGCCGTTACGCATAGGCCCGCTCCCGGCGAAGCCTGATCAGAAGCAACAAGAACAGCGGCGCACCGATCAAACCAGTTACGACGCCGAGCGGAATCTCGCTTCGCGACGGGATGACGCGCGCGATGATGTCGCAGACGACGAGAAAGATGCCGCCAGCGAGAGCAGCAGCGGGGATTAGCCGTTGGTGCTTCGTTCCGGCGAAAGGGCGCAGCATGTGTGGCACCACGAGCCCCACGAAGCCAACGTTGCCGCCCACGGATACAGCACCGGCGACCAGCACGCTCACCCAAATCGCGGACCACCATCGAACGGCGCCTACGTTGGCCCCCATCGCCTGCGCTTCTTCTTCGCCGCTCAGCAGAAGATCGAGAGAACGGCCCCAGAACCAACAGGCAACGAGCGCGATGACGATGAGTGGGAAGGCGAAGGCCAATTGTCGCGGCCCGGTCCCGCTCACGGAGCCGAGCGAGAACGAGACGACCGCGCGGCCGAGCTCCCATGTCTCTTGAGCGATGCTCGTCACGAATGCACTGAGGCTCAAGAAGAGCGCACTCAAAACGAAGCCGGTGAGCAGGAGCGCGAGAAGATCCTGCGTGATTCGCAAGAAGAGCAACAGAACCCCGAGCGCGGTCAACGCGCCGAGGAAACATCCTATGGGCACGAGCATCTCTGGGACGACGAACGTGCTCCCGACGCCGCCAAGCCCGTATGCGAGAAGCGCCACTTGCCCACCAAAACTGGCGCCCGCGGTCGTACCGAGCACCGACGGGCTTGCGAGCGGGTTGCGGAACAAGCCCTGTACGACCACGCCGCCGACCGCCAGCGCGGCGCCCGCGAGAAACGCGGCGGTCAGCCGATAGCCACGCAGTTTCAGAAACGTATCGCGAAGCTCCGGATCGGTGAGGTCGCCCGACCCGACGAGCACGGCGAGCACTCCGGCGACGAGCAACAGCAGGAACAGCAACGGATAGAGCCGCACCGCGCGTCCTTACCACGCGGCCCCGAGTCGATCGACAGGCTTCGCCAACGATTGACCGGGTCCGGGGGATCGGTCATCGTCGGCTCAAGCAGGGAAGTCGGTGAGAGGCCGGCGCGGACCCGCCACGGTATGTGATCGAATGTTCTGTCGTGATGCCACTGGGCGATGAGCCTGGGAAGGTGACAGGACCTAGGGTCGCGAGCCCGGAAACCTGCGAACGCATTTTTTGTGCCTATCACCTCGGGGACGGTGAGAGTCGCGCGTCGGGATTGCTGTCTCGTTCGACCGACCGTTCCCCCATCAGGAACGGGAATTGGACGAGAGCAGGCAGTCGCGCGTGGACCGATGGAGACCAAGCTGCCGTCATGGCTTCCTTGCAGTCGTCGGTCTCGTCGCGGCTGCGACGCCCGCATCTGCACAGTTTGGTTCGACCGCGCGCGTGGTGAGGCCGATCCCCTCGACGAACTCGCTCGACGCGACCGCCGCCGGCAGCGAGGTCGTGGTTCGCGACCGATTCGTTGCCCAGACGACCGACCAATTGCTAAAGGAGGTCGCAGGGACGCGCGTAGTTGCGGAGGGAGGGCTGGGCACCCCGTTTTGCGCTCGGTTTCGCGGCATCGCCTGCGATCAGGTGACCGTGATGCTCGGCGACGTACCGCTCAGCAGTCCCGATACGGGCTCGTTCGATCTAAGCCTGGTCCCATTGGAGGCGATACAGGGCTTCGAGGTGTTTCGTGGGGGGTCTCCGGCGTGGTTGAACGATGGCGCGGTGGGTGGCGTCCTTCGCCTGTTGCCCCGGACCTACGAGCAGACCGAAGTGGGCGCGCGCGTCACCGGGGGCAGCTTCGGGTCTTGGCGCGCGAACGTGTTCGGCGCAGCGTCTGGCGAGAAGGTGCAGTTCTTCGGCACGGCTGGGGGGGCGGGCGCGCGTAACGACTATCCGTATCTCGACGACAACGGCACGCGCTTTGACCCTACCGATGACGTTGAACGCGATCGGCGGAACGCGGATTTCCTAGAAGGTTTCGGGTTCGCCAACATGCGCGCCGAGACGAGCGAATCGAGCCATTTCGACTTGGTGTTCCTCGGCCTTGGGCGAGAACGCGGGGAGCCCGGACCCGGATCGAGCCCGGCGTTGCAGGCGCGCGTCAACAACACTCGCTTGATCGGGTCCGGTTCCTGGCTTCAAGAAAAGGATGGCGCGCATCCGTACAGGCTTCAGGTCGCCGCAAACTATGACTACGGACGGAACCGCGTCGATGACGAGTTGGGAGAGCTCGGTCGCGGGGGGCCGCGCCTCACCAACGATCAGACCCATGCGGTGTTTGGTCGGGTCGCAGCCTCGGTGAACGCCATGCCCTGGTTCGAGATCACGACGATCGCTTCGGCTCGCTACCAGGTCTTCGATCCGGAGAACGAGCTTCCTTCGATGGCGTCCGATCCCGCATCGGATCGCCTCACTGCAGCCGGGACCGTCGAGACTCGCTTCTTCGGCGACCTAGGCCCGGTAGCTCTCGAGCTTCGGCCGAGCATCCGGTTGAGCTGGACCCGCGCGTCGATTCAAGAACCGCCCCTGGTCGGCCCCACGCCAGGAGATTCGTCGATTTTCCTCCCCACGTACCGGGTTGGGGGTGCGATTTCGCCCTTGGATTGGCTCGCGTTCCGCGGCTCGGTCAGCAGCGGATACAAGCTGCCGTCCTTGCTGCAGCTCTTCGGGAACCAAACCAATCTGGAAGGCAACCCCGCGCTCACCCAGGAGCGTTCGATCGCTTACGATGCCGCCGTGACGGCGCGGGGCCATACGGGCGTGGTCAGCGGTTATGCGTCGGTCGGCGCCTTTCTCACGCACCTAGACAACGCGATTCGTTTCCGTCGTACCTCCCAGTCCACCTTCAAGGCGGAGAACATCGACGGTGCGCGCATTCGTGGGGTGGAAATCGAACTTCGCGGAGGAGTTACGGAGCACTTCATCCTCCAGACCGATGCGACGTGGACGCAGGCGATTGACACGGCGACCGGCAAGCAACTGCCGGTGCAGCCCGAGTGGGTCGCGTTCGTGCAACCGGAGGGCCACTCGGGGACACTCTCGAAACAGGTGTCGGACCTCATGGCGTTCTTCCAGGTTTCGTACGTCGGCAAGACCTATGACGATCCGGCGAACCTCGTCGAGGTCAGCGCCCGGACTGTGCTGGCTGCGGGCATCGGCGCCGATCTTTTCGAAAGCCGACTCGGCTTGAGCTTTCGAGTCGATGACCTGCTCGATGTGCGCGGCCAAGACCTACTGGGCTATCCGCTTCCGGGACGCCGGTACACCGGCAGGCTGAGCTTCCGTCACGCGTGGTAGGTTGACTTCGCCGAGTGAAAAAGTACGCTGGTCGCTCTTGCGAGGGTCGAAGGCGGCTTCATCGAAGTCGTTGGAGATAAGACCGGCGGAGAGAAATCCGTTCGGTTGAACAGGGAAGTCGGTGAAAGGCCGACGCGGACCCGCCACGGTATGTGACTGAATGCGCTGCCACTACGCCACTGGGTGAGAACCTGGGAAGGCGGCAGAGCCTGTGGTC
>CBDURI010000271.1:0-4200 GCA_965369435.1 uncultured bacterium | reverse complement strand
CGGGGTACGCGTACCGACACATCGTCGAGTCCGCGAAAGCCCCCTCTCGGCGTGCCTGGGCGTTCACGCCTCACGTGAGTTTCTCGGCGGGCGCCGCGTTGAGCGAGCATGACGCTGCCGGCATTCCCCGGCGCTCGCCGGTCGTTGGCGGCCGAGCCGGGTTCGACATCGACCTGCATCTCGACCGCTTCTTCCTAGGGTGGAGTTTCAGCTACGAGATCCTCGCACATACGCGCGGCTCTATTCACTACTCGCACTTCTTCGCCTGGAATGCGATCCCCGTTTTCCGAGTCGGTGGTTTGATCGGCCGACGCGTACAGAGGCCCAAGCCAGAACCCGGCTACCCCGTAATCCGCTAGGCGCCCGGGCGAGATACAGGCGGAAATAGTTGCGATAGTCCACGTTGAAGATGGAGCCGGCTACGCTCCGCTGTTCACGTGGCACTGCCGCCAATCTTCCAGCAGCAGCTTGACGCCGAAGTATCCGAAGATGAGGGGGAAGACGAAGTACTGGTACTGCGTCCAGACCAAAGCAAGCAGGGTATCGGCCACTCCGCCTGACATGTTTTCGAAACCGGCGAACACCTCGGACAAAGAGAAGATGAACGTCGACGCCACCGGCTCGCCGCTTCCGAGCACCGGGATCAGGTAACGATAGGGCGAACGCTTCTTGTTCAGGTAGAAGAAGAAGATGACCGATAGAACGTTCACGAAGGAGTAGAGCTCCAGCGTGTAGAAGGTCGAGTTGTGGTTGACCGTGCGCAGATCCACGGAGCTGAAAGACGCTAGCACCCACCAGTACATGTTGAGGGGGCTCTCTCGCATGAAGCCGGTATAGGCCACCACGTCATCGAGTGTGTGGAGGTTCTCGAACACGAACGGAGAGAACAACACCCAGGGGATCTCCCACAGGGCGTTGGTCAGTGCGTAGGAGAGCATCCACACCACCAGGGCGTCGTGGTAGAGGTCCATCCTCGACCGACGTTTATTCTGCGGCAGCAGGAACACCAGCATCCAGGCGTTCAACCAAATGCTGATCGCATAAAGCCCGACCTTGGTGCTCGTGACGAAGTCGAGAACGCCCATGTGGAACAGGACCGCACCGACACCCACGCCACCCCAGATGAGGGCGGTACAGGTCCAAAAGACCTTCATCGTGCTTCGAGAGGCCACGCGCTCACTGGCCTGCCCAACCATTTGCAGCTTGCCTGCCACCGCTGAAATGCTCATGTCATTCCTCTTTGCCTGCTGCTGATATTGCAGTTTGTGACGTTCGAAAAGCTCCGGCAGCTCGCCGAGCTCTAGCTACTGGCCGCTCAGGACTCTTTCCATCCGTTCGAACACGTCGTCGATTACCTTGGCTTGCGGCAAGATGGTGACGCGGAAATAGTTGCGATAGTCCACGTTGAAGCTGGAGCCTGGCGCCACGAGCACGTGCTCCGTCTCGAGCAGCTCCATCGCGAAGTCTTGGTCGTCGAACCCGGGCAGTTTGTCCGTGTCAGCACCGACGAACGCATACATCGAACCACCGGGCACGATCAAGCTCAGGTAATCGCTGGCTTCGACGCCCCTGATCACCGCTTGGCGAGACTCATACAGCCGCCCGCCAGGACGAATGAGCTCTTTCAGGCTCTGGTAGCCACCCAGCGCCGTCTGCACGCCCCACTGCCCGGGCACGTTGCTGCACAGTCGCAACGATGCCAATAGATCGAGACCGTGCAGGTAGTCCTGGGCGAGCTCGTTGGTGCCGCTGAACACCACCCAGCCCACGCGAAAACCACAGGCACGGTAGACCTTGGACAACCCGCCGAACGTGCCGCACAGGGTATGCTTCACCAGCGGCGCAACCGGGATGAACTCGGCGCCGTCGTACACCATCCCGTCGTAGATTTCATCGGTGAAGACGACGAGATTGTGCTGTTCGGCGAGCGCGACCATCGCTTCTAGGACCTCCCGGCTGTACACGGCGCCCGTGGGGTTGTTCGGATTGATGATGACGATCGCACGGGTTCGGTCCGTAATCAGACCGGCCAGCGCATCGAGGTCAGGCTGAAACTGCTTTTCCGGCGGACACGGGTAGTGCACCGCCCCACCACCGTTGAGCGTCACCGCAGCGGTCCACAGTGGATAGTCGGGGCTCGGTATCAGCACTTCGTCGCCATCGTTGAGCAGCGCGCGCAACGTCAAATCGATCAGCTCGCTAACACCGTTGCCGATGAAGACATGCTCGGCCGTCACGTTCATGACGCCGCGTTCCTGCTGCTGCATCACGACCGCTTCGCGCGCCGGGAAGATGCCCTTCTGGTGGCAGTACGCCTCGCTGCTTGGCAGGTTCTCGATCATGGCCATGCGCATGGTTTCCGGCGTACGGAAGCCGAACAGCCCAGGGTTGCCGATGTTCAGGGAGATGATCTCGTGACCTTGACGCTCCATCTCGTGCGCGCGCTGTGCCAGCTGCCCGCGTATCTCGTAGCGGACATGGTTCAGACTCTCGCTGGGTTTGATCTTGGTGTTCATCGATTCGGGTCAGCCGTACCTGGCGACGGACCTTACCACAGCCGTCACCGGGAAACGCCTGGGTGGATTGTCGTGTAGCTCGAGCGCATGACCCACTGCCCGAGATGACACGGCGGTCGCGTCTGCTACCGTGGCCGCGTCTCGGAGGTAGTAGATTGGACCGCGAAATTCGGGTTGGATTGTGTGGATGCGGCGTCATCGGGGAAGGGCTGGTGACGGCCTTGTTGCAGCATGCCGACGTCATCACCGAGCGAGTGGGTGCGCCCGTGAGGCTTGCGGCCGTCGCCGACAAGGATCCGGCTCGTCTCGACATCGTCCGCGCGCAAGATGAGCGCATCGCGTTGGTCGACGACGCGTTCGAGCTCGCCAAGCGGGACGACGTCGATGTCGTCGTCGAGCTCATCGGCGGGGTCGACGTGGCCGATCGCTTGGTGCGAGCGGCACTCGGCGCGAAGAAGCACGTGGTCACGGCCAACAAGGCGCTTCTCGCCGAACGAGGCGCGGCATTGTTCGCACTCGCGGAGGCCAATGGCTGCGACCTGTACTTCGAGGCCGCCGTAGCCGGCGCGATCCCCGTGATTCGCGTGATTCGGGAGTCGCTTGCCTCTGACCGCATCCTTTCGGTCAGGGGCATCATCAACGGCACTAGCAACTACATCCTATCGAGCATGGCCAACGAAGGAGCTGCTTTCGCAGACGCCCTTCAAGCCGCGCAAGAGGCGGGGTTCGCCGAGGCAGACCCAACGCTCGACATCACGGGCGGCGATTCCGGTCATAAGCTGGCGATCCTCGCTGGCCTTGCATTCGGGGCGCGTGTGCTGCCCGGCGAGATCCCGACGGAGGGAATTGAACAGGTCGACCCCCGCGACATTCAATACGCGCGCAACTTCGGCTACGTGATTCGTCCCCTGGCCATTGCAGAGCGCTTGGAGGGCGGGGCTCTCGATTTACGGGTGCATCCTGCATTGGTGCCCGAGGGTGATCCACTTGCTCATGTCGACGGTGCGCTCAACGCGGTGGCGATTCAGGGGGAGATGGTGGGCCCTAGCTTCCTTTCGGGCCTTGGGGCCGGCGCGGGTCCGACGGCCACTAGTGTCGCGGGTGACATCATCGACATCGCGAAGAACTCGCTCGCCGGCGCGCCCGTCAGGACCTGGAATCTCCCATCTGAGAGCGATCAGAAAATTCAAGCGATCGCCGACCTCTCGTCTCGCTATTATCTGCGCTTCTCGGTGCGCGACGACTCTGGGGTGCTTGCTGCGCTATCCGGCAAGCTGGGCGACTCGGGCATCTCGATCGAGCAAATGGTCCAGCACGTGGACGCCGGTGACGAGGGCACCGCATCGATTGCCATGCTGACTCACCACGCACGCGAAGGGGACGTCCGAGCTTCCCTGGCCGCGATCGACGCGACCGACCTCACAACCGCTCCGACGCACCTCATCCGCATCGTCGAGTGAGAGCGTTGCCGCACCTGCCCAGGCGTATCCCCCGATCCGCGTGCATGCAGCACCACGACCAACGGATAGCGCGTGGCGGTCGTATAGTCGGAGGGTGATTGGACCTGGGCGGGCCGCGTGACGCGCCATTCAGCAATTTGGGCGTTCTGTGTTTACCGGGGGCGCCTTCCCGGGGTAACGTTTGCCGCCTTCGGCCGACCGGGCGGTGTTGGATTCGGACAAGA
>CBDURI010000270.1:0-4227 GCA_965369435.1 uncultured bacterium | reverse complement strand
GATCATCAGGAAAAACGTCGAGATCACCGTGTCGGCGCTGAAACTGAGCGCACTCATCGTGAAGTTATCGTCTGCGGCAAGCTCCCACTCGATGAAGCGCGTGATGTGACCGTTGCTCGTGCAATCGGGGCAGGACGCAGGGATGAGCGAAGCGGCGTTCCAACCGGCCAGTAGCGTTTCGTTGATGAAGTCGGGGTCGCCTTCTTTCGCCACGCCGACGCCCGAGTCGTTGAAGAGCAGGATCTCGGTGTCGGGATAGTAGTACCGGACCAGCGGCATTGCGGTGATCGTTCCGAACCCGCCGCCACTGATACCGGTCAATAGGATCCGGCTTGGATTCGGGAACTGCGCGACCGCGATGTCGAGCGCGGCAGTGAGGTTCTGCAGGCCGCGTTGGTAGCCCATGCTCTCCCCAGGCTCGCCGTCGCCGATCACACTGTTTGGCAACACCCGGTCCACGTCGCCGGCAAAGACCGAACCGTCACAGTACGGCAGGTACACGACGTCCCAGTCGGCCACGGGGTTCGCATCGAACGCGGGGTTCAAGATCCCCCCACTGACGTCCCGCAGAAAGTTCGTCTCTTCGAACGCCGAACAGAATCCTTCCCAGCAGGCTCCGCCACCCTGTAGGAAAATAACGAGGGCGTCAGAGCTTCCCTCCCGGGTGTCGACCGTGTACTCGGTGCCTCGCAAGCACAGCGGTCCGCGCGGCTCGGCCGAAGGATCTTCGGGAACAGCGAACTGGAACGTGTCGATGCCGTTCTCTTCGTCGAACGTGGGATCGCCCTCGGGAGCGAATGCGTCGACGTACTTCGTAAGCCCTTGCTCGTAGAGCTCGTCAAAACCGTCGGAGCCGCTAGCCCCGCCTGAACCACCCGACCCGGCAGAACCTCCAGTCCCACCGTCGTCGTCGCTACCGCAACCCGCGAACGCGACGAGCGCACCCAAAACCAAAGCCAAGACACTCGCTCTCATCGAACTCTCCGTGATAATCGCACCGGCTAGCCCGGCGGCTATTGGGTACCTTGATGCGTTCGCTGGGTCAACGGTTCACGCTTCGACACCCGGCATCGGGAGCGCGCCATCGACCTCGAACACCTCGCGGGCGAAGCTCGTTCTGGCCCGCATCACCGCCGGCCCCGGCTTGAGCTCCACACGGGCCCGGCTGGCGGTACAGATCCATTGCTCCGCGTTCGTCGGCTTCTTCGTGCTGAATACCGGCTCGAACAGGCCGAGGTTCGCCCCTGTTTCGGGATCACGCGCCGAGACGAATCGGAAAGCCGCAACACCGGCGTGACGCATCGCGGCTCCGAGCGGCTGTGAATCGCGGTAACTGCTGGGCGACGAAACGCGCCCGGTATGCACGTCGAACGGGGCCTGCGTAAGGTCGGCACCTTTGTTCGTCGCAATACGAACCTGAAAGACCGTGAGCGGTCGCGTCAGCGGTTCGAGCTTCGCCTCCGTGCCTTCTAGAAACAGCAGCACGTAGTACGCCTTCTCAGCGAAGACTGTGGCTTGCTCCTCGGCACAGTAGAAAATTCCCCGCTCGCGGCGCGTCCCAAAACGCGAGCCGTAGCGAAGCGGCGGATGCCGAAAGGGCGTCGCAAGAAGGTAGTGAAGCCCGACGAAGCGGCGTCCCGAGGGCCATGGAGGCTTCGCCGTGTCGATCAGCGCCTCGAGCACCTGCTGCTCGTCGTCGGAGTCGACCAGCTTCCGTGTCGAAGTCACATGCTGCGACTCGACCGCACGCCACGCTGGACCGGAAAGCCGCTGCGCCTCAAATCGTTCCGCGCATTGCGTCCAGATACTCGACGACATCGACCAACCCCTCGATCTTCTTCATGCGCCGAAGTGGAACTCCCCCGACATGGTGGTTCTCGGCACGGAGCCAGGCCTTGGCATGCGAGGCATTGCCGCCCACCAACGCATCGAGGCTTCGGAACAGGCGCAGGAACAGGAGCGCTAGCTCCCCTTCCTTACTGCCGAGCGGAATCGGTCCGCGCTTGCGGTTGCGAACCCGGGACAACGTCGATTCGCTGGTGCCGATGATCTGCGCAAGCTCCGTCGATGTCAGCCCGAGCTCCTCGGCCGCGCGGAGCAGCGCCTTGCTCACCACGGTGGCTTCATCGGGGACGCGCGAGGCTGCGACAGGCATTCCAGCTCCTTTCAAGAGCAAGAATAACCATACTTTCTTGCTAGTGCAATAGAGGAGGAGGGTTTGGCAGGGAAAAACGGCGTGATTGCATGCAGTTACCTGCCGAGACGGCCCCTCCCCTACGTCGCGCGCTCTTGGGTATCAGCGAAGCCGTCATCACATCGAGGGGCTGCGCAGCCCACGCGAGAAGCGTCTCGTCGGTCTCGGCGGCAAAGACAAACACGTCTGATTCATGAAGAACCGCCGACCAAGCGACCGCGCGATCGTCGGCGTTCACCTGGTCACGCAACACGCTGGCGTTCAAGGCGTGGTCGAAACGAACCCGCCAGGTTGCAACGACATCGGTGCCGTCATCGTAGATCGCGAGCTCATCGCCGAGCCAGCTCATCGCCGTCATCCAAGCGGCGTGGTCGGACATGCCGCGACGCCGCAAAAAGCCGTACACATACCAGGCGCCGAATCGATTCTCGACCTCGACTGCATGCCCCTCGAGCGGGGACGGATGCGCGGCCTCGGGGAAGTCGAACGCGCCGAGCACCGCTTCGTAGCCCGCCATCACCTCGATCGCGGTCGCGGGGGGTGCACCGAACGCCGCCGCACGGCCATCGAGTCCGTTAGACAACGTCACCGCGCTCATGAAATCAAACCCGTACGAATAGGGAAAGCTCGAAGCCGAATCGATCAACGCGACCTCGGGGTCCGCCGCCCTTTGCCGTGCGCCTTCGGTCCTCTCATCGTGAATCGCATCCCAGTCGATCTCTTCGGGCAGGTATCCCAGCTCTCGATAGACCCAGGCAAACGAGCTGTGCGTCGCATCGCCTTCGATCACTCCACGGACTCCCATGACACCGTCCTCGGTGTCGGCATCCGCGCCGACCGCGTCGAGGCTGAACTGAACGTTTTGAATCGCGTGTGTAAACTCGTGCGCGAGCAAGGCCTGCGCGTTCACCTCTTCGTAGTCGCGATCGATGACCGTGATCGCGTGATTGCGGCGGCTATAGTACGCGGCGATCTGGTTGATCCAGTACTCGGCTTGCGTCTCGGTAACGCTGTCGGACGCCTCCGGTATGAAAGCCATTAGGCGAAGGCCGCGCGTCTCCGCGTCCTCGCCCGTGAGGTCTTCCACGCTGAGACCGCTGCGCACCTCGTCGGCGTGCTGTTCGACCGAAATCGTTCGAATCGCGGGCGGGTCCGTGCCGTCCGCGCCGAGCATCGTGGCTACGGAGTCATAGATGCGACGCTGGCAATCATCGCTAGCGATGTCGCAATAGAGAACGTACGGAAGGTCCGTCCGAAGCGGCGGGTCGTCCCCGCACGCAGAAAGCCCGACGACCGCCAGTACCCCGATCGCGACCGCGGCGCGCGTCATCGTTCTCGACCCAATAAGAAAAAGCTCATGCCCATCAATATGAGGCGAAAGAGCGTGGAGGCCAAGTCCTAGAAAACGAAGCGAGAGCCCACCGGGTCCCAGCGAACGGCGCGCGACTTCTCGTAAGCCATTCGGTCATCGAGGCGACGCAGCTTACCCTTCCGTACACCGAACATGATCGCGGTGACCACCACGCCCATCATCCCGCCAACGAAGAGCGGCCAACCGATGCCCAGCATCGCCTTGCCGGCCGTGGTGCATCGAATGTTGTTGGTTCCTGCGACGTTGAATGTAAAGCATTGGTTCGCGAGGGCAGGAAACACCAGCGCCGTCCCGACGACGGTCGCGGCCGCCGTGCCGATGAGCGCATTGCGCGAGCGGCGAGCGCTCTTCTCGAGCGTGGCGCGTTTGAATTCTTCATACGATTTTTGAAGAGGAGGCGCCTCACCTGGAGGCGCATCCACTACAGGCGCCTCCCCTGCCGGTGTCGATGACGCGGACGGTGCCTCGGTGACGATCTGATCTTGAGCGGCAACGCCGTCGATGGAAGCCCCCGTCACCAACGCGAACCCAAGCATGCTCAGCGCAACCTGCTTCATGACTCTCTCCCTCCGCTACTGCCCAACCAACGCGATGATAGAGGCTACCGTGGCTCAGCTTCAACAACTCTTCCAACGGCTAAGCGCGCGGCCGGTGCAGATCG
>CBDURI010000269.1:0-4240 GCA_965369435.1 uncultured bacterium | reverse complement strand
GCGGCTCTATATCGCTCGCTCGCCTTAGCCCGTCAAGGTTGCGGGTCGGCCGGGGGTCGGATGCGCGTGTATCCCTCGGGCAGCGCAAAGACGTCAGGCGGCACTGGCATTCGCTGAACCTTCTCGACCAGGAACACCACCGGAACGCCGCCGGCCTGGTCAACCCGCATCTTCATGGAAAAACCGGGCTTAACGCCATACTTCTTCATCGCCTTGCTGCGTTCGTCGTCGGACATCTCGAGGCCGAGATTCCTGCCCCGGAACGCCCGCGTCCAGAGGTCAGCGGGGTATTTCTGCGTGAGCCAGAGGTCGATGACGGCGCTGTTGTCTTTGTCGATCACGCGGACGTGCTCGGTCTGTACCCCACTCACGGTCTCTTTTCCGAGCCTCTTGATCTGCAGGTTGGGGTTGTCGCCGGAGCCGGTGACCTGCCGGCTCGTCGTTGCAAGCGTCGAGTAGGGTATCTCCACGATGGACCTCTGATCGTGGGAAATCGTATAGTAGATTTTTCCCTTGGCCGGCATGATGGTCGTTGCGTGGACCGGCTGGCCGTCGCCGTCCTTCGATCGAATGTCCATTCGCACGTCTCCGGCCTTGGAGTACCGGGCGTTGATCTGCGCGACCACTCCCTGTTCGCTCGAGAGGCTCGCTTTGAGGAGGCCTTCGAAGGCGAGGGCAGGCGACGCAAAAAGCATCACCGACAGGCACGTCAGGAAAATACGCATCGAGGAGCAAGCCTAGGCCGTCCACTGGGCCAAGCCAAACTCCAGCGTTTCGCGCCTGGATCGAGCCCCTCGAGACGGGATTTGACGGGGCGGCAACCCCCGCTACACTCCGCGCCCTTCTCGCCGAGAAGGCAAGGAAATCCCATGCGTGACCTCATCAAGCTCAGCTGTGAAAACTGCGGCAAAGACAACTACGTGACGGACAAGAATCGGCGCACGATGCCCGAGAAGTTCCACATCAAGAAGTTCTGCCCCAAGTGCCGCAGCCACCACCCCCACAAAGAAGGCAAAATCAGCAAGGGCTAAAGAGGGGACCGTCCCCTTTTCGCGGGATGCCCTCGCAGCCAGCCGGCTTGCCGCGGAGACCGTGCGCCGTACAACGCCTCCATGGCGAACGGTGAAACGCACAATCTCGGCATGGGCTACCTGCTGTGGATCTTCGGATTCATGGGCGCGCACCGTTTCTACTACGGGCGCCCGGTGAGCGGGACGATTTGGTTTTTCACGCTGGGCCTCCTCGGCATCGGCTGGCTGATCGACTTGGTACTGATGCCGTCGCTCGATCGTTCCGCGGACTTTCGATACGAGTCCGGTCCTGTCGACTACAACGTGACCTGGATCCTGCTCACGTTCGTCGGCATGTTCGGCATCCATCGGATTTTCATGGGGAAGTACCTGACCGGGTTGATCTACTTCCTGACCGGGGGCCTGTTTTTCGTTGGCGTCCTGTACGACTACTGGACCCTGAACGAACAGCTCAACACCGTAAACGCCCAGCAAACCTAGCGCGCACCCCGGGAATCTAGTAGGCGGGCGACAAGGGCGCCCGTCCCGCCTAGGTGACGGGGGGCGGTGCGGAAGGCGAGTACGAATCGGGACGAGGCGCGTTGGCTGAGGGCCTCGACCATTTGGGATTTGAGTGTGCCCTTGCCGCCGGGGCTGTGTAGGCCCTTGCCGACGATGATCAGGACCCAGCGCTTTCCGTTCTGCTGACAGTCTCGGACGAAGCGGTGCATTTCGCGCTCGGCTTCGCGAACGGTGTGGCCGTGCAGGTCGCACTCTGCTTCTACCTCGAGCCGTGGGTCTTCGAGGGCGTCGAGGATGCTCGCGTGGGTGGAGGCACGTTTCCCGGAGACGATTCCGTTGCTCTCCCGTTCCACCTTCAAAGACTCCGGAGGCCGTCCAGGGCTTCGAGCGCGCGTGGCGCCAGGAGCGCGCGTCTCCGTTGGGGGTGGCATTACGCGCTTTGCCGTCTTGCGGTCCAAGGGCTTCACGTCGGCGAAGGCACGGTGAAGCGCGTCCCGCTCTGTCTTCGATGAGCGGCGTGAGCCACCGCTGGGGCTGCTGCCTTTGCCGCGTCTGCCTCCGGATTTCGCCACAACCCACCCATCATGAACCCCGAGAGCCCCTCTGGGCAATTTGCGCAACGGCTGCGGCTTCTACCGCTTCCGCGAAGATTCTTCGCCTCTGCAAGAGCGACCCGCGCATATGCGAGCCTTTTTTGGCTGCGATTCGCTGGCACAGCCATTGCAGGTTTCGGGGGGTGATGGACGTCAGTCGCCGGCAACGGGACGGTGTGTCGGGTCGGCCGAGGGCGTTGGGTTCTCCTCCGTGCGCGAAAGTCTGCGGCGGATCTTTCGCAATGCACAATCAACTGCCAGAGGTCGCACCGGTGCTGGGGCCTGTTTCCGGGCCGTGCGACTGAGGTCCTTCGTAATCGCTGCGTGTGACGCCGAAGAGGGCTAGCCCTTCTTGGGCGCCTCGCGCTTCGGGCGCAGGTTGCACTGCAGGATCGCTTTGCGGATCCGCACCGCATCGGGCGTGATCTCCACCAACTCGTCCTGGTCGATCCAGTCGAGCGCGTTCTCGATGGTGAGCACCCGGTGTGGCGTCAGGACCACGTTTTCGTCACGTCCGGCGGCCCGAATGTTGGTTAGCTTTTTCTCGCGCGTGCAATTCACATCGAGGTTACTGGGGCGGTTGTGCTCCCCAATGATCATGCCCTCGTAGACCTTCGTCCCGTTGCCCACGAAGAGCTTTCCGCGCGGCTGCAGGTTGAAGAGGGCGTACGGGGTCGTCGCCCCAACCCGGTCGGAGACGATGGCTCCGTTCTTGCGGCGAAGCAGAGGGCCCGCGTACGGATCCCAGCCCTCGAACATCGTGTTGAGGAGCCCTTCTCCGCGCGTCTCTGTCATGAACAATGAGCGAAAACCGATCAGGCCGCGAGAGGGGACGCGATACTCGACTCTCGAACGATTGACGCCGATGGGGCTCATCTTGCCCATGACGCCCCGGCGCTCGCCGAGGAGCTGTGTGACCGTGCCCACGTGGTGTTGCGGTACGTCGACGACGACCGTCTCGACCGGCTCGAACTGCTTCCCGTCGATCTCGCGGACCACGACCTCCGGCATGCCGAGGGCGAACTCGTAGCCTTCTCGGCGCATCGTCTCCGCCAAAATCGTCAGCATCAGCTCGCCGCGGCCGTAGACCGTGAAGGAATCAGGTTGATCGCCCTCCTCGACCCGCATCGCGATGTTGCGCTGTGCCTCTTTGAGGAGCCGTTCGCGCACCTGCCGCGAGGTGACGTAGTCGCCTACACGCCCGGCAAAGGGCGAGGTGTTGACCATGAAACGGACCTTGATGGTCGGCTGCTCCACAGAGATCCGCTCGAGCGGGTGCGGGTGGCTCGGCGGGGCGAGCGTGTCGCCGATGTGTACTTCTTCGATGCCGGAGACCGCGACGATGTCGCCGGCGGAGGCCTCCGTGATGCGTACGCGATCCAGGCTCTCGAAGCCCCACAACCCGCCGACTTTCCGTTCCACGACGCCGTCCTTGCCGATGATGGCTACCATTTCCTGCGGCCTGATCGTTCCGTTTCGGATGCGGCCGATGGCGACGCGGCCGATGTATTCGTCGTGGATCGTGTTGTGCACCAGCAGCTGCAGGGGGAGGGCAGGGTCGCCCTCGGGGGCCGGGAGGCGTTCGATCAGCGTTTCGAAGAGCGGTGTGAGGTCGGTCGATTCGTCTTCGAGCTCGCGCTTGGCGATTCCGTCCTTCCCGATCGCATAGATATGCGCGAAGTCGGCCTGCTCGTCGGTGGCCCCGAGGTCGCAAAAGAGATCGAACACTTCGTTGAGCGCTTCGTCGGGACGTGCATCGCTTCGATCGATCTTGTTGACGACGGTGACCACAGGCAGGTTGAGCTCGATGCACTTCGACAGGACGAATCGGGTCTGGGGGAGCGCGCCTTCGGCTGCATCCACCAAGAGCAGCGCGCCGTCGGCCATGCTCAACGTCCGCTCGACCTCACCGCCGAAGTCGGCGTGCCCGGGCGTGTCGATGAGGTTGATCTTGTAGCCCTTCCAGCGAATCGACGCGTGCTTTGCAAAAATCGTGATGCCGCGCTCACGCTCGAGATCGTTCGAATCGAGCACGCGCTCGCGCACCGTCTCGTGCGCCTGAAAGACGCCGGTTTGATGCAACATCGCGTCCACCAGCGTAGTTTTGCCGTGGTC
>CBDURI010000268.1:0-4254 GCA_965369435.1 uncultured bacterium | reverse complement strand
GCGCGTGACCATGTCGATCCCGCTCGGCGCGATGAACGCCTCATAGAACCGCCCGAGCTCGTCGCCCAAACGACCGACCCGCCTTCCGGCATGAGAAGCCGGCGTCCCGACAGGGTCTTCGACGACGGCGTCGTCGGCGTACAGTGCAAGCCAACGTTGCTTGTCGTGCTGCCCTGCGATCTCTGGAGATGCTTGGGCTGTGCGAAGAAGAGCGTCTCGATCGGGCGACGCGGTTGCGCTTTGAGGCGTGGACTCGATCATGGGCGGCGGTTCTACCACACCCGCGCCAGCCCGACAGCATCCGTCCGCCCGGCGGGCGCCCTACTCGCTTTTGTCCGAAGCGCCTTTCGGTTCTTCAGACTTTGGTTCTTCTTTGGACGGTGCCGTCTTGTTGATGAGGCCCATGACGGTAACCGCCAGCAAGTCCTCATCGGCTTTGCCGAGCGGACAAAGATGCTTGCCTAGGTACTCGCACGCGTCAGCCCGCGCTTTGTCCGCATCTTCGACGTACTTCCCGTCGCGCGTGTACCAGATGCCGCCCCTGGAGGTCCGCGCGAGCATGCCCGTCGGATAGTCCCACTGCCCGAGCGCGCTCTTGGCTTTCGCGCCGCTCGGATAGAACCACGCGCCACTTCGGTTCTTGGCGATTCGGCCGTTCGGATGATTGAGCTCCAAGTAGCCCCGAACGATCACGCGCCCGTTCGACCAAGTCGTCGTCGGCTGGCGTGTGACACGGTACCCAACGTACGGCGCGCATACTTCCCGTCGGAGCTGGGACAGGTCGCGCCGCTCCTCGATCTCGAGGCCTCTCTTGTAGCGACCCCGTTCCTCGTCGAGGCGGGCGAGGAAGTCCATGATGGTCAGCTCCTCACAGGTTGGCGATGCCATCAGCGTCCGCTGCGACGACGCTAGCGCAGTGTAAAGCAGCGCGGCGCTCACCACGGTGAGAGCGATCAGCGGCGATCTAGCAACCATGACGACGCCGGCCGATCACCATCTCGCTACTCGTCCGGAGACCCAAGGCCGCGCGGACCCCGTGCACTACGCCTCCGCAACCGGTTGGCTTCGGCAAACCGGCCTTCCGCCCACTTGATCATCTGCTGGTGCGCGCCGTCACCGTCTTTGTCGCCATCTCGCTGGACGTAGCTTCCGTCGGGCAGCATGTCCCAGGCGCTCCGCTGGTCGTTGAGGAGCACGTCGAGAAGCGTCCGCAACTCCGCCTGCAGCGCCTTGGGCTCCACGGGGGTGAGCGCCTCGACCCGGCTCACGAGATTGCGCGTCATGCAATCGGCCGAACCAATGTAGTACTCCTCGTCGCCCCCGTTGTAGAAGTGGTAGATCCGCGAGTGCTCGAGGAACCGGCCGACGACACTTACCACGCGAACGTTGTCCGAGAGGCCAGGAACACGCGGACGCAGGCGACACGAGTCGCGAACGATGAGGTCGACGTGCACCCCGGCCTGCGAGGCCTCGTAAAGGGCGCGAGTGATGTCGACATCTTCGAGCGCGTTGGTCTTGATCTGAATGAGGCCCTTCTGTCCCTCGCTGACTCGGCGGATCTCCCGTCGAATCTTCTTGAGGAGCGCAGGCTTGAGAAGCTTTGGTGCGGGAAGCAGCTTTTTGTAGGTGCGGCTCGGCTTGTACCCAGTGGTCAGATAGTTGAAAAGCTCGGTCGCATCGCGGCCAATGCCCTCGTCGCAGGTGAGCAGCCCGAGGTCGCAATAGAGCTTGGCCGTTTCCTCGTGGTAGTTGCCGGTACCAACGTGCACGTAGCGGCGCAAGCCATCGTGGTCGCGGCGAACCACGAGGATGACCTTGCAGTGCGTCTTCAGACCCACGACGCCATAGGTGACGTGAATGCCAGCCTGCTCGAGCTTGCTCGCCCAGTTGATGTTGGCCTCTTCGTCGAACCGAGCCTTGAGCTCGACGACGACCGCCACCTGTTTGCCGTTGAGCGCCGCGTTGATGAGATGTTGGATGACGCGCGATTTCGACGACGTACGGTAGAGCGTCATCTTGATCGCGCGAACCTTCGGATCCTCGCTGGCTTCGCGCAAAAACCGCTCTACGGACGTGCCGAACGCCTCGTACGGGTGGTGAAGCAGCAGAGCTCCGTTGTCTCGAATCGCGTGGAAAATATTACTTCGCCCGACGAGCCTTGGTGCGTCCACCGGCCGGTGATCGGGGTCTCGATGCTCCGGGATGTCGAGCCCCGCCAGCTGGAACAGGTCACCGAGCCCCAAGAATCCGTCGACTTGGAAGACGTCGGCCTGCTCGTCGAGGCCGAGCTCGGCTGCCAACCGGCCGCGGTGCGTCGCGTCCATGCCGAGAGCGACTTCAAGCCGAACGATGGGCGCAAACTTGCGCTCCTGGAGCTCCGATTCGATCAGTGCGAGCAGGTCGTCCGCTTGCTCCTCATCGCTTTCGACGTCGGCATTTCGGGTGACACGGAATAGCTCGGTGCGCTCGATGGTCATCCCGGGAAACAACAGGTCGAGGTTGTTGGCCATGACGTCTTCGAGCGGAACGAAAACCAGCGTATCACGCACGCGGATGAAGCGCGGCACGCCCGCGCCCAACGGCACCTTCACTCGGGCCATCAGGGACACGGGGTCATCGGGGTCATCGGGGTAATGAAGCGACACCAAGAGGTTCAGTGACAAGTTCGACACGAACGGGAACGGATGGGCCGGGTCCATCGCCTGCGGCGTGACCAGCGGGAAGATGTTCTCGAGGTAGTCGTCGCGCAGCCACTTCCGGTCGTCCTCGGAAAGAGCCTCGTAGGACGCGACCTGGACTCCAATCTGGGCCAGCTTCTCACGAAGCTCGATCCACAACCCTTGCTGCGCGATGTTCAGCGGCCGGATGAGCTCGTGGGACTCTTCGATCTGCTGGATCGGGGAGCGACCATCGACGGTGAGTTTGTGCACCCCGGCGGCGACCTGCTGCTTCAAGCCGCCAATGCGCTTCATGAAGAACTCGTCCAGGATCGAGCTGGTGATCGCGAGGAACTTCACCCGTTCGAGCAGCGGGGTGCGGGCGTCGTGCGCCTCGTGGAGGACCCGGTTCACGAAACTGAGCCAGGTCAGCTCCCGGTTGAGGTAGTACTCCGGCGCGTCGAGATCCCGCTCGGGCGCTGGGCGCTTCTTCTCGTCGGCGGAAGCGCTGGTTACCGGATGTCCGTTGGTCGTGGAAGCAGTGGTCATAGCAACAATCGGTGGATTCCCAGTGTAGCCCGCAATTGTGGGTCGGATCTAGCTGTCAGGTCCCACTAGGGCTAGCCACGCCGTGGCTTTTCCGCTAAATCCGCCCCCGATACGCGTCTGAGCAATTTGTGACCACCAAAACCGACCAGCTCGCTCCGCGGAGGAGACCCACCCAGGAGCGCTCCCGGGACCGCGTCGAACGCATCTTGGACGCCACCGCTGCGCTCCTCGACGGTACGCCCGTCGACAAGATCACGACGGCGGCGATTGCGGAACAAGCCGGCGTACCGATCGGGTCGGTGTATCAATACTTTCCAAACAAGCTCGCCGTGCTCGCCGAGCTCGCGCGCCGTGTCATGGCACAGGTCGACGCAAAGACCGCGAGCCTAATCGCCGAGGATCTCGGTGTTCTCCCCTGGGACCAAGCGATCGACCGTGCGATCGACGCAACGATTCAAGGCTACGCCGGACAACCCGGCTATCTACAGTTGTTGTTGAGCATTCGGCCGACTCCGGAGTTTCGCTTGATCACCGACGAGTCCAATGAACGTATCGCCAGTCTGCTCGCATCGCATCCCGCGTTGCAAGCTGTGATCCCCGCCGATCGAATCGAGTTGGTCACGCGCGCCGCAATCCAGGCGGCGAATTCTTTGCAGGACTGGGCACTCTCCACGGATGATCCCGAGCTCGCCAGCCGGATCGTCCACGAGATGAAAACGCTGCTCAAGGGGTATCTGGCGGTGCATATGGACGAATCGAGTCCCTACCGAAGCTGAAAACCCAATCTATTCAGCGAGTTAACGAAACATCTGAATTGTGAGTTAAGCTCACTTTTCAAGATGAGGATTAAGTGTTACAACCCGAAATCTCTGGAGGAGGAGACCAGTTTATGAATTTCAAACTACTTATCAGCGCAATCCTTGCGTCCACCATCGCCGTTGTTGGGTGCGACAGCGACACCACTAGCGGTGGGACTGGAGGCTCCGGCGGCAGTGCGGGCTCCGGCGGTTCCGGTGGTTCCGGTGGTTCCGGCGGTTCCGGCGGTTCC
>CBDURI010000267.1:0-4279 GCA_965369435.1 uncultured bacterium | reverse complement strand
CTTCTACGCAGGAGGACGGCTCGGGATGGGCAGCACAGCGATTGGGTCGGCGCCTCGGCGTATGTCGACTTGAGGTGCCGGGCGACGGGGCCCCCGATCGCGAGCACGCCCGTCCCGAGCCGTCCTCCGGCGACTCAGCCGCACAACACAGTCGCTGGCCCCGAGCCCGGCGGGCGGTGGCGGGTGTCGTCTTTCCGCCATGCGCCCCGCTTGCAACTCCGCGGAATCTCTCCCCACCCGCCTGGCACGTTCACTGCACACCTCCGCCGGATGCACGGCCCCCGTGAACGCCTCGCACGCCTCGGGGCGACCGCCCTCTCCGATTCCGAGCTCCTCACCGTCCTGCTTGGCACCGGTCGGGCCGGGGAGGATGCGACGCTGCTGGCGGCGAGCCTTCTCCACCAGACGGGCGGGCTTTGGGCCTTGGCGCGGATGAGTGCTGCACAGCTCGGCCGTTTGGCCGGCATCGGCCCCGCGAAAGCCTCGCGTTTGGCAGCGGCGTTCGAAGCCGGGTCGCGCGGACTGGTGTCGCCCCTCACAGCCGCTGCGCCGCTCTCGAACAGCGAAGCGGTGTTCCTCGGGTACGGACGGCGCCTGATGAGCAGCCCCGTAGAACACTTCCTCGTCATCTGCGTCGACGCGAAGAACCGTGCGCGGGCGGAGCGAGAGATCGCACGCGGGGGGCGGACGACCTGCCAGGTCGATCCGGCGGAGGTCTTTCGCCTCCTGGTCGCTGAATCGGCCTCAGGGGCGATCTTCATTCACAACCACCCAAGCGGCGACCCCGAACCGAGTCCTCAGGACCTCGAGCTCACCGAACGGCTGGTCGCGGCAGGGTCCCTCCTCGACATCCGAATCCTCGATCACGTCATCGTCGGGAGCGGAAGATACACCAGCCTCCGCGATGCTGGCCTTTGGCCGAGTACCCCTGTAAAATCAAACCGTTCCGTTGGTTTCGCGGAATGATTTCGGCGACTTGACACCCCCCCAGGCCCGTGCTCTCTTCGGGCACTCTTATTTCTCGGGAGCATTGCAGTGAAGCGGACCTATCAACCACATCGTAAGCGCCGTCTTCGGACACACGGGTTCCGCGCGCGCATGAAGACCAGAGGCGGGCGGAGCATCATCAACGCTCGCCGTCGTAAGGGGCGCACGCGCCTCACCGTGTCCTGCTACAAGAAGTAGCTGAAGCGTTGCAAGGATGCCTCGTGCATCAAGAAGGACAGGGGCTCCAAGCGACAGGCCGCAACGGTTTCGGCGCGGCGATCGGCTGAAAAAGCGCTACGAATTCCGGCAAGCACAGCTCAGCGGGCGACGCATCCACACTCCCCACTTTCTCATCATCGTCCTAGCAAATGGACTACAAAACAGGCGACTTGGGATCACCGTGACGAAGAAAGTGGGCAACGCAGTGCAGAGAAACCGCATCAAGCGGGTTGTACGCGAGGTGTTCCGCCGGAATCGTCAACTGTTTCCGGCCTCCCATGATCTGGTGTTCATCGCGAAGCGTGGCGCTACGGACATCGACTACGGCTCGCTGTTGTGCGAGCTGCAACGCGCGGCGCGGAGGCTGCAGCCCGAGGCGACGCCATGATCCGCGCGGCGCTGCTTTTCTTGATTCGTCTTTATCAAATGACGCTGTCGCGTCTCCTCGGCCCTTCCTGCCGATTCGAGCCTTCCTGCTCGCACTACACCGCTACGTGCATCGAGCGCTTTGGGGCAGCGCGTGGCTCGTGGCTCGGGATCAAACGCATCGGACGTTGCCACCCCCTCAACCCGGGCGGGTACGATCCTGCGCCGCGCGCAGAGCACTCTCACTGCCGTGAGGTGCACAATGGATGATCGAAAGAAGCTACCCATCGGCCTGATGGTGCTGCCACTCGTGGCGCTCGGCGCGATGCTGGGCGTACAGTACTTCGCGCCTCCCAAGGCGCCCATCGAAGAAGCCGGCGCAGAGCAGGCCGCACAGCAGGTTCGAGGGCCCGGCGCACAACCCGCCGCCGACACCGCCGCGACAGCAACCCCAACGCAACTCTCGGCGGCCGACTCGCGCTCACGCACGGAATCCCAGCAGGTCTACCGGCTCGAAAACGATCGGTTCGTAGCGTCGTTCACCGACCTGAACACCGCCATGGTGAGCTTGCAGGTCAAAGGCGAGCGGTACCTCGACACAGATGGCAAACCCCACGAGCTGGTGACGACCGACAAAGAGGCGTATCTGCCGCTGGCACCCTCCTTCTCGGGCGTGACGGTACCGCCGGACGCCCGCTGGAAGGTTGTCGAATCGTCAGCCAAAAGGCTCCGCTTTCAGTGGGACGGCGACGGCATGTCAGTCACTCGCACCTGGGAGCTCGCCGAGCCGCCTTACCAACTTCATTCCTCGATCGAGATCCGCAACGACAACCCCGACGCCCGAGTGGTCGGTCTCGGCATCACGTCTGCGCACTACGTCCGCCGCGAAGACGAAAAAGGCGGCTTCTTCGGAAGGCCCGGCGCGGCGCTGAGCCACGGGATTTGCCAGTACGGCGACGAGACGATTCGCGAAGACCGCGACGGGCTCCTGAGCGAAGACGAATCGCGGCCGATGCAGCCGCACAGCTACGGGCCTGGCGTCGACTTCGTTGCGCTCAGCAGCGTGTACTTCGCGATCATCGCGGCGCCCGAAGGTCAGACCGCCGAACGCTGCGACATGTTGACGACCGAACGCGGAGGCACACGCGAGGACCCCGACGGGAGCCTCTTCGAAGCCAGGCTTGCGTACGCACCTCAGCAGATCGGTCCCGGCGAGACGGCCACCTTCCGCACAGCCGTGTACGCCGGCCCGAAGGATGTCGACGCGCTCGAAAAATTTGGGCATCAGACCTCCAACGTCATCGACCTCGGGTGGTTTAGCTTCATCGCTCGGGGGATGAGCTGGCTGCTACGCACGATTTACGGCTTCATCGGCAACTGGGGCGCGGCGATCATCCTGCTCACGCTTCTGGTCCGTGTACTGCTCCTGCCCTTCGTCATCCCGCAGTTCCGCAACATGGCGAAACAGCGCGCGCTCAAGCCGGAAATCGACAAGATCAACGAGCTCTACAAAGACGATCGCGAGAAGAAGGGCGCCGCGATGATGGAGCTCTGGCGCAAGAACAAGGTGAACCCGCTTGGCGGCTGCCTGCCAGTGCTGTTGCAGATGCCGATCTTCTTCGCGCTCTACCAGACTCTGTCGACGAGCATCGAACTCTATCACGCGCCATTCATATGGTGGTGGGTCGACCTGTCGTCCCCCGATCCGATGTACGTGCTGCCGATCATCCTCGGCGCGCTGATGTTCATCCAGCAAAAGCTCACTCCGGTCCAAATGGACGCGACTCAAGCCAAAGTGATGCTCTACGCGATGCCGCTCATGATGACGTTCTTCATGCTGCTGTTACCGACGGGCCTGTGTTTGTACATGGTGACGAGCTCCGCCATCGGCATCACGCAGCAGCGATACATGTACTGGAAGATGGACCAAGAGACGGCGGCGTTGGCGACCACTACAGACGAAACTGACGACGACGACGACACTGATCACGCGGCCGACGATTCGGACGCCGCCCCACCCAAGCAGGCCAAGCCCCGCAGAAAGAAGAGGACTCGACGTGGACGAGCTTAAAAGTAAACCGCGCGACGGAGCACTGTTTCTCGATCAATCAACCCAGGAAGACCCTTCGCAATTCGCTGGGGACGGCAAAGCCGAGGAAGCCGCGGAGATTCTCGAGGAGCTCATCAACTTGATGGACCTCGATGTCCAGGTCGACATCCGCACCGACGCCGAGCGAATCGAGCTCGACGTGACGGGGGAGGACTCTGGCCGCGTCATCGGGAAAAAGGGTGCCGCACTCGACGCTCTGCAGTTCCTGATCAACAAGATGGTCAACCGATTCCCCGAAGGGCGACGCCACGTCATCGTCGATTCCGGAGACTACCGCGAGCGCCACGACGACGGTCTCGTCTCGATGGCCAAACGCCAAGCTCACCGCGCCGTCGACGAAGACACCGTAGTAACCCTGCAGCCCATGAATGCCCGCGACCGCCGCGTCATTCACATGTCGCTCGCCAAGTTCGAAGGCGTAAGCACCATGTCACAGGGCGAAGGCACCCGCCGGAGGATTCAGATCATCCCGGCCAGGCGCGGCCGGTAGGCCAGGATCGCCCGCGGCGCGCCGCTGGACGGCACCTCGTAGTCGACCCGGCGATCCAATCGCAGCTCACCGGCGGCTTCGACTTCAGCCCCAGCGGTCAGCACCCA
>CBDURI010000266.1:0-4283 GCA_965369435.1 uncultured bacterium | reverse complement strand
TCGCCCGGTAGAGGCTCTTCGGCGGCGAGCTCTGACGGCTCCTCGGCCGCCTTCTCGGCCACCGGCGTTGATGCCGCAGGCACCGCAGCGACAGGCTCGATCTTGCCGAGGAGATCCTTCAGCAACGAACCGCCAAACCTGTCGAACGCAAGAAACGCAACGACCGAGGAAAGCACGATAACGGCCACGATCACCGCCCACTTGCCGAGTGAAATTCGCTTGTCGGGTTCGGCCTCTGCGGCGGCAGCCGGAGGTGGCACCGAGGGCACAGAAACCAGATCGTCCGGTTCGGGTGGCAGGCCCGAATACGAGCCGAGCTGGGGAGAGGGCTGGAATACGCCCGCCGGGCCGAGCGGCGCAGGCGGTTGCGACATCTCCCCAAGCGAGTCGCGCGAGCCGCTCTCGGGCTGCAGCGCATCGGCAAGCGGCGCAAAGTCTATGGGCGCGTCCTGTGGCACGGCGCCTGCCGGGGCAAGCGGCGGCGAAGGCGGTGAAGACACGAAGGCCGGCATCTCCGACTCGGTAATCGAGGTGCGCGAATCGACGAACGGAGGCATCGATGAAAACGATGACCGCGAGGGCGGGCCCGAGTGCCGACGCTCGTGCAACAAGGCCATGAGCTCTGGAACCGTCGCGAGCGGACGCCACTCGTCAAAACCTTCGCGCCAAACCAGCGTGTACTCGCTCACGGCACTGGCATCGATCTTGTGCGCCATCTCTTCGAGGCGAATGGGGCCGACGGGAACGTCGTTGATCGAGACGTGCCACTCGGGAACCTCGGCGGTGCCAGCCGTCAGGCCGACGGGAACCGGGAGCGCCAAGCCGGGGTGGTGTCCCGCGAGCGCAGCGCCTGCGGCCGCGGGAGCCGACGACAACCTGCGCGATGCCGAGGACGCGCGACGCGGCGGCATCGACGAATTACGTCGGCGAATCGGCGAAGACGGTCGGCGGGCACGTGCGGTCGGCGCCTCATGCCCGAACGGCGAGACGGGCTCGGACTTGCGCGTGACCTCATCGAAACCGTACGCAGCCCCGGCCGGAACGGTCACGTCGGGATCGCCTTTGCGCCCGTCGATGAGGATCTTGTGGTTACACTTGCGGCACGGAAAGCGCACGACGCGACCCCGGACTTTCTCGTCCGAGATCTTGTATTTGGCGTGACAGCTATCGCACTCGAATCTCATCGACTTCACCGCTTGTGGGCAAGCAAACTCACTTGCGTCATTTCCAGCTTGGCATCGACAGAATCGTAGCGCGAATTGGTGTACTTATTCAATAAGAACGCAAAATTTTCACATGCCTGAAAGCACGTAGTATCGCGCCTGCATTTCGTCATAGAGCAGCACGAGCTGGTTCTCGCCTATCCGACGGCTCCAGCGCTGGTCCTCTTCATCGTAGGCGATGCGGAAGCTCGCACTGTAGCGGTAGGCGATCATCACACGGTCCATTTCCCTAGTGATCGTGCGGTATTTGATTTCGTAGCGGACGTCTGTGACGCGCTCCCGCCAACGGCCGAGCTTCTTTCGTAGCTCCCGGTAATCGAGATCGTCATCACCCGAAGGGGTGCCATTGTCGTCCAGGTACTGCGGGTGGGCCATCGCGAGGAGAGCACCCACATCCCGTGACTCGACGGATCTTCGGTAATTCTCCATGAAGGTGATGACCGACCGGTTCGCGGGGGTGTCCGCCACGGTCGTGTTGGGGATGTTCTTCTGACAGCCCACGGCAGCGAAGAGCGACGCACACAACGCCACGGTGGTTAGGGCTCTACGCGTACAGCACATCACAGGATCAACGCTCCTCTTCGCCACGGCATTCCCGATTATCCATCAGCGCCTACTGAATCCCATAATCTTTGATCTTGTAAAGGAGAGCGCGGTGGCTGATCTCGAGGAGCTTGGAGGCGGCGGTCCGGTTGCCCCCCGTCTTCCCGAGTGCCCGCCGAATGAGGGTTTCCTCCATGAATCGGGCGGTTTTCTTGATGGAGAGCTCCCCGGTCGAAAGGCTGGCGGCGACCGGATCGGCCGGCTCGCGCATCCGATCGGGCAGATCGGCCACCGTGACGACATCCCCCTCCGCTAGGACAACGGCGCGCTCGATGGTGTTCTCCAGCTCGCGCACGTTTCCCGGCCACGGATGGTTGAGCAACAGCTTGCGGACGTGCGGGTCGAGCCCGCGGATCTGGGTGCCAAGCCGTCCGTTGTTGCGCTCGATGAAGTGCTCCACGAGCAGCATGATGTCGTCGCGTCGGTCGCGCAGTGGTGGGACGTTGAGCTGCAAGACGTTCAGTCGATAGTAGAGGTCTTCGCGGAAGCGCTTCTCCTCCACCTCGCGTCGCAAGTTCCGCACGGTCGCTGCCACGACACGCACGTCGATCTCTTGGTCACGGGTTGCACCGAGCGGCCGGATGCACCCTTCCTGCAAGACCCGCAGCAACTTCACTTGCAACGTCAACGGCAACTCGCCGATCTCGTCGAGGAAAAGCGTGCCTTGATGGGCCTCGGCAAAGAGGCCCTTCTTGTCGGCATGCGCGTCCGTGAACGCGCCTTTTTTGTGGCCGAAAAGCTCACTTTCGAGAAGCGTCTCGGGAATCGCGCCACAATTGATCGGCACAAATGCTTTGTTCTTGCGCGAGCTCCCCGTGTGAAGCGCGCGTGCGACGAGCTCCTTACCTGTGCCGCTCTCCCCCTGAATCAAGACCGTCGTTTTGTAATCCGCAACCTTGTCGATGATGGAGAAGACCTTGTGGATCGCGTCGCTCTTGCCGAGGATGCCATGGACGGTCTGCTCCTTGCGCATGGCCTCCTTGAGAGCGCGGTTCTCGCGGCGAAGCGATTCGCGTTCCTCGGCTTTGGTGAGCGCGATCAGCACTTCATCTTGTTTGAAGGGCTTCGAGATGTAGTCGTAGGCGCCCACCTTCATCGCTTCGATCGCGAGGTCCACTGAGCCGTAGGCGCTCATCAAGATCACCGTCGCCAGCGACGAGCGTGCTTTGAGCTCGGCGCAAAGCTCGAGGCCGCTCATGCCGCTCATTCGGACGTCGGCCAGCACGAAGTCGGGGTCGAACCGCTCGAGCTGTTCCAGCGCGCTCTCGGCGCTTTCGGCAGCCTCGACCTCGTAGTCGTGCTTCTTGAGCAGCGTGCGGAGCACGACCCGTATGTTTTCTTCGTCGTCTACGACCAGGACACGGCGCATGGAATTAACCCTATACTTTCTGCATAGCAGATGGCCAGGTCCGAAAAAAATTTCATGATCCTGGGCTGATAGAGCGAGGCCTGCTGTAAAGTTCTCGCTCGATTGGCCTTAATGCGCCCTAGTGGGTATGATTTCGCTGTCGGGTAGGGGGAGAAGACATGAAGATCCGCTTTGCTTTTTTACTGGTGGTGGTGGGGTTCATCGCGACCGTTAGCAGTTGTACGCAACGGTCGTTGAATGCGCTCAATCCGTGCACGATCAACGGCGTCGTCCAGAACGTGCCGGTCAACCCGCAGCGCGCGCTGGACCTGTTGATCGTCATCGATGACTCGCCTTCGATGCGCGACGAACAGGAGAAGCTCCAGGAGCAGGTGCCTCGGCTCGTGAACCTGTTGCTCACCGGTGGTGAAGCGGACCCTGACGCGGTGGGTACGTTCCCCGCGATCGAAAGCCTGCACGTCGGCATCATCACGCCGGACCTCGGACACTCGACGGTGCCCGCACACAACTTCACCGCCGGCTCCGGCGCGTCGTTCGACTTCAACCCAACGTCTGCGTGCATGCGCAGCAACGGCAACGGCAAAGCCGGCTTCATGCAAGTAGAAGGCCTCAGCGGCACGCCGCGCGAGCTTTGCACAGCAGTGACGCCGCCCGACGGTACGCTGTACCTAAACTTCCCCGAACCCGGCTTCACCGCGGCGGACCTGATCAGCGACGTCGAGTGTGTGACCGGGCAGGACGACGGCTGCGGGTTCGAGCAGCAGCTCGAGAGCATCCTCGCTTCGGATCGCAACACGGCCAACGGTGGCTTCTACCGCGATGGCGCGTTGCTGGCGGTCATTCTGATCACCGACGAGGATGATTGCTCGACGACGGACCCGCGCGTCTTCGATGTCGAACCGCGCGACGGCAATCCATTCCAAGGGCCGTTTACTTCGTCGGACGAGCTCCAGTTCAACCTTCGTTGCTGGGAGCATCGTGCTGCACTTCGCTCGGTCGAGGACTACGTGAGTGGCGTGGCTGCACTCAAGGCTGACCCGAGCCAGGTCGTGTTCGCCGCCATCACGGGCATTCCCGAGGACAGCGGG
>CBDURI010000265.1:0-4300 GCA_965369435.1 uncultured bacterium | reverse complement strand
AGTGTCAGTGTCAGTGTCAGTGCCAGTGCCAGTGCCAGTGCCAGCGTCCGTGTCCGTGTCAGTGTCAGTGTCAGCGCCGGCGTCCGTGAGCATCGGGACGCCGGCGTCTGTCGTGGGGTCCTGCTCGTCTTGGCCGGGCGCGCGCGACCACCTGGGGTCTTAGGCGCCTTTGGGCAAGGGTGGGGTCGGGGCTGCCGCCATCTCCATCTCTCCCGTCAAACCGAACTCGACCTCTGTAGGTAGCGTCAGCTCGAAGTCGAAGTCGAACTGGGCGGTGGCGCTCGCGAGGTACGCGAACGCTGCGAGGTGCACGGCTGCCGATGCCACGAGTCCCAGCGTCGTGGAAAACGCTTCGTGGTGTTGACCCGTGCTCATCCTAATGACACTTCCTAGCAGAACACGGCTGTGCGGCGCACACGACGAGCTTTGTTGGAGTCCTGCGGTGTCCTTTTCGGCACGGTCGGCGTTTTGTCGTTCTTGTCCTTTGTGGGCCTGCCCACCGGTTGCAGTCTCGATGAGGCCCTTGGTTCGATCGAGGTCGCGCTCCCCGCGGAGCAGCGCGACCTCGGTCCACCGCGTCGGGTCTTCGCCAAGCGCTTTGTCTCTCCGATACAGTCTGCACCTGGCTTGGAGGGCGCGCGTCTCGGCTACCTGCGAGCGGGCGCGCTCCTTCACTCCACCACGACCGAACCGCTTGGGTACGATGGATGCGAGGGTGGCTGGTACGAGCTGGACACCGGCGGATTCTCTTGCCATGGGCGAGATATCCTCGTGTTCTCAGGGGAGCGGCTTCCCGAGCTGCGTGCGCGTCAACCGGATCGCGAGGCGCCGATGCCCTACGAGTACGCGACAGTTCGCCGAAAGACTCCACTCTACAAGCGGCTGCCACACGCGGACGAGGTCTACACGGTGCCTAGCGACGTCTCGGATGCCGGCGTCGGTCCTGCGTCCGAGTCACCGATCGACAATCCGCTGGTCCTGCGTGTCCTGAGGCCGGGGTTCTACGTCAGCTTGGATCGCACGTTCGAAAAAGATGGCGAGACCTACTGGCGCACCCAGCAAAACGGATTCGTGCCCGCCGGGCGCATGCGGCAAAAGGAGTGGAGCGCGTTCCACGGGCAGGCGCTCGACGGTCGGCGATGGGATCTTCCCGTGGCGGTGACCCGAAGGGAGAAGACCCCGCTCTACCGAGTCAACGACCGGGAGAAGCTTCGGCCGACTCGCGAGCACCTCGAGCGCCGCTCCTGGCTCGCGGTGCGGTCACGCCGGCTCGTCGGTGGGGTCAGGTACCTGGTCGTGGGGGATGGCGAGCTCGTCCGTGAGGCCGATGTTCTGGTGGTTCAGCCGAGCGCGCCGCCTGAACAAGTCGGGGAGGGGGAGCGCTGGATCGACGTAGACCTCACGCATCAAGTCCTGGTGGGCTACGAGTGGAAGCAGCCCCGCTACGTGACCCTCGTCTCGACCGGGCGGACCAAGACCCCGAGTCCCGAGCTGAACTATCGGACGCCCAAAGGTCTCCACCGCATTCGGGGCAAGCACCTGACCGCGACCATGGACGACGACGAGCCCGGCGAGCCGCCGTATTCGCTCGAGGACGTGCCCTACGTCATGTATTTTAGGGGCGCGTATGCGTTCCACAGCGCGTTCTGGCACGACCGATTTGGTCGCCCCCGCAGCCACGGTTGCATCAACCTGGCACCGCTCGACGCCAAGTGGCTCTACAACTGGGCGGGGCCCGATCTACCGGAGACCTGGCATGGGGGGTCGGCGACCGAGGAGAATCCCGGGACTTGGGTCTACGTTCACGGGGACACGCCCTAAGACCGGCTGCGGTGGGCTTTGCGGGGCTACTTGGCCAACGCGGCTCGAACTGCCTTGAGCAGCTTCTGACCGGCGGGGCCAACGTCCTTCGCCACGGTATCGGGAACGCCCTTTTCTTTGTCCTTGAACTTCTGGAGCTCCGCCGGGCTGGGGTCGTGGATGTCGTAGCCGTAGCGGACTAGGTTCTTCAGTAGGATCGGCTCCATCTTGCGGACTTGCTCTCGACCCCAGAGGGTAAGGTCGTAGGGGACGCTTAGAAGCACTTTCTGAATGTCGGGGGGCAGCGTGTCGAACCACTTCTTCGAGTAGACGACGATGCCCGGCTGGTACGAGTGTCGCGACAGGAACAAGTTGCGTTCGTCGTCGTCGAGGCCCTGGTACCACGTGGTGGCCATCGCGAAGAGCGGCGTGTTGTCGAACCCATCGACGACGCCGGTCTGTAGGCTCGTCATCGTGTTCGCGACGTCGATCGTGACGGGGCTCGCGCCCAGCGCTTTGTATGCCGCGACGTGGGCCAACGCCTCCTGCGACCGGTAGCGAATGCCCTTCATGTCGTCCGGGCTCCGGATGGGCCGCCGGCTGAAGTACGAGCGGAAACCGTTCTCTCCCCACAGAGCGAAGACGAGCTTCTGCTTTTTGAGGATCGCACGGACCTGTTTCAGCACTGCCGGGTCATCGAGAGCCTTGTCCGCCTGCTCGACCGTATCGAACACGTAGGGCGCCTCGAGGACGTTGACCTCGCGGACAATCGAGCTCAACCCGCCCACCGAGCCGGCGAAGCCCTGCTTGCTGCCCATTTGGGTCCGCCGCGCCAACGATCGCTCGTTCGAGCTACCGAGGCGCAGCTTCACCTTCACACGGCCGCCGGTCTCTTCTTCGACGTACTTCTTCAGACGCTTGAGCTGCAACGCCCAAGGGCTGCCCGGGGGGACGACCGACCCCATCTCCAATACGTATTCCTGGGCCGATGCCGGAGCGGGCCCGGCGAACGGGCCAAACACGAACGAAAGGGCGACAAACGCCACAGCACAGATCATGGACTTACGCATTGGATTCTCCTCAAGTGGGCGGGCTCAGTGGACGACGCCGTGGGCGAGCCTATTCAGATCAGAAAGTATCGTCGATGTCGGCCATCAACCTCTTGGCCTTGCGCTGCTCGCACTGATTCTCCGGGAGGGCCGAGGGAACGGTGTTCGGGTCGCCGTTGATGACGTAGTTGACGAGCTCCTCGAACAGCGGGCGGTTGTCTTCCTTCACGGCCCACTCCTCTGCCATCAAGATGCGCGTGGCGAAGTAGTTGGGATGGGCATCGATCGCGGTGTTGAAGTGTGCGGCCGACTTCTTCATGTCGCCGCCGGCGAAGCCCGGCGCTTTGGCGTAGAAGATGCCGAAGTAGCGATCGGGCCCCTGGTAAAAGTAGAGCGGATCCTCATCGAGGCAGAACTCCATGATCGATCGGATCTCGTCCTTGTACGAAAGCAAGGTCGCGAAGCTTTCGAGAATGGCCCAGCGGCCCAGGTTCGAGGAGCGCCAGTAGAGGGCCGGGACCGCCTTCGCGTTGAGAACGGCGATCGCGTCTTCGATGCGTTCGCCACTCGCCATTTTGTCGGCGAAGGCCGGCGACAGCGCCGCCAGCGCGCGCTCTGCGGCTTGGGTGCCCTTTTCGTGAGTATCTTTGTAGAGCTGCGGGTTGTCTTCGTCCGGACGAAGAAAACAGTCGGCGTAGTAGTAGATCGCGGGCGACAGGTCGGCGAGCGCCTCCCCGTTGCTGGGGTCGAGGTCGGTTGCCGTGGTCCATGCGTCGACCGCGGCCTTTGCCTGCGCCTGATCTCCGCGCATCGCCCACGCCGCGTGGGCGGCTTCCAAGGCCGCCACCGCCTTCTGCGTGGCTGCGGCATCCAGCTGGCCGGCGTCTGAGGTCGTCTCCCACGCGGTCTCACGGGTCGACCCACAACTGGCCACCAGGGCAGCCACGCATACTAGGGCAACCCAGTGCCCGATCTTGAACGAACTCATCATGCTTTCCTCCTGCTCCCTCGCCCAAGCGGCAGGGCTACCGACGGGGCATACCAAAAGGGCTTTCTTGCTGTCAACGACGCAAAGCACCAAGGCGTCAGTTTGCTTGCGGGGGCTGGGGCGCTGTGGTAGGTCGCTGCCTGAAAATTTGGTTTGCCTCTCCTGGGTGGGCCGCCACGGCCCGCCCTTCTTTCGGTTAGGGATCCTGAGCAGAAATTGACCCACGCTACTGAACAACTCGTCAACGCGCTGGAGCCGTTGATCGACCCGATTTGCCGTGCCCACGGCGTCGAATTGGTCGACGTACGCTGTTTGAGGGAGCCGGCTGGGATGGTCATTCGGGTGCTCATCGACAGGCTGGTCCCAGGCGTGGAGGTCGGCAGTGGAGTGTCACTGGAGGATTGCACTGGGGTCAGTCGGGACGTATCCACGTCATTGGACGTCCACGATGATTTGCTTCCTT
>CBDURI010000264.1:0-4320 GCA_965369435.1 uncultured bacterium | reverse complement strand
TATGGCGTGCGCCGCGACGATCACCTCATCGACTTCGACGAGGTTGCTTCGCTCGCCCGCGAGCACAAGCCGAAGCTTCTGTTCTGCGGGGCGACTGCCTACCCACGCGTGATCGACTTCCCGAAATTCGCCGAAATCGCGCGGGAGGTCGGTGCGATCCTCGTCGCCGACATCGCACACATCTCAGGGCTCGTCGCTGGCGGCGCGCACCCTTCCCCGGTCGGCCACGCCGAAGTGATCAGCAGCACGACGCACAAAACGTTCCGCGGCCCTCGTGGCGGCATGATCATGTGCGACGCCGCGCACAAAAAGGCCATCGATCGCGCTGTTTTTCCGGGCCTTCAGGGCGGCCCCCACAACGGGACCACCGCGGGCATCGCCATCGCGGCCAAGCTCGCGAGCACGGACGAGTTCAAGGCGTACGCGCACGCGATCGTCGACAACTCACGCGTGCTGGCCGAGACCCTCGTGTCGCGCGGGTTCGACCTCGTTACCGGCGGAAGTGACAACCATCTGATCTTGATCGACCTCACCGGTAAAGACGTTCCGGGCAAGGTCGCGGCTCAGGCGCTCGACCGTGCGGGCATCGTTGCCAATTACAACTCGGTGCCGTTCGACACGCGCAAGCCGTTCGACCCGAGCGGTGTTCGCTTGGGTACGCCCGCGATCACGAGCCGGGGTATGGGCGCCGACGAGATGAAGCGCTTGGGCAACTGGATGGCCGACGTCGTCGACGACGTGGAGAACGAAGCCCTCATGTCGAAAGTGGCCGGAGAGATCAAAGAGCTCTGCGACCAGTTCCCTGCGCCCGGCGTTCCCGTTCACTGAGCACCGTAAAACCGACACTGCGTATCGCCACGGGCCTTCGCGGATACCGGCTTTGTGTTCAGTCCCGAAACATGAAGAACGTGCGCGCAAACCCCCTCGCCCCTGCTAGACTGCGGCGAAGATGTCCCTCCAGGGAAAGCGCGTCGTTGTGGGCTTGGGTGGCGGAATCGCCGCGTTCAAGGCGGTGGAGCTCGTGCGTGAGCTCTCGCGCCGTGGCGCCGAGGTTCGCGTCGTCATGACCGAGGCAGCGACCCATTTTGTGGGCCCGATTACATTTGCGGGCCTGACCGGGAAACCAGCCGTCACCGACCTGTGGGCGAAAGAATACGCCGGCGAGGTTCACGTCGAGCTCGGTGAGTGGGCGGATGCCATCGTCATCGCCCCGGCCACCATGAACCTGATCTCACGGGCGGCGAACGGACAAGCCAACGACGCGGTCCTCGCAACCCTGGCATGCGCGCGCGGCGTCGTATTTTTCGCTCCCGCAATGCATCACCGCATGTGGTCACACGGCGCGACGCAAGCGAACATTCGCACGCTCACCGACCGGGAAGCCGTCGTTCTCGGCCCCGTGACTGGCCCGCTCGCCAACGGCGAGGTGGGCGAAGGACGCATGATGGAGCCGGTGGACATCGCCGAAGAGGTCGAGTCCCATTTGGCCCACTCCGATGATCTATCGGGTGCTCGCATCCTGATCACCGCCGGACCGACGCACGAGGATCTCGATCCCGTGCGCTTCCTCGGTAACCGTTCGAGCGGGCGCATGGGTTACGCGATTGCATCACAAGCGCTCCGCCGCGGCGCCGAAGTCACCCTGGTGAGCGGTCCTGTGCACCTGCCCGTCCCATCGGGCGCGGAGGTGATTCGTGTTCGATCCGCCGAAGAGATGCACGCCGCCGTCATGTCCCGCTTCGATCGGTTCGACGTGCTGATCATGGCCGCGGCGGTCGCCGATTATCGCCCGGCGCAACGCGAGTCGCACAAAATTAAGAAGGGCGGAGACCTGCAGCTCGAGCTCGTCCGCAACCCGGACATCCTCGCCAGCGTGGGCGCCAAGCGCGTGCAGCGACCGTCCGTCTTGGTCGGCTTCGCCCTCGAAACGGAGAACTTGGAGCAGTCGGCCCGCGACAAGCTCGAACGAAAGGCGGCCGACCTCATCGTCGCCAACGAGGCCAGCGCGGGGCTCGGCGGCGACACCAATCGCGCGACGCTCGTCGAGGCGTCGGCCACCACCCCGCTACCGGAGATGGGCAAGCCCGCCCTCGCCGATCAGATCCTCGACCGCGTGCGGACGCTGTTGAAAAACCCATCCGCTCGCCCTCGGCGCGAGACCGGACACAAAGCCCCCAACTAGCGACAAGCAACCGTGACTCGCCCTCTCATTACATCGTTTCTCGCGCACATCGACGGACAAGCCTCCCGTGAGGTCGCCCTGCAAGCATATCGCGAGGCGGAAGAAAAGCATGGTGTGCGCGTCTACGACGACCACGACGCGCGCGTGGCGCCGGGCGCCTTCAAACCGCACATGCCGATCTCGGAGGAGCGCGTCCGTACGCTGACGCGAAGCTGGGAACAGTTCGATCGCGCGCTCGAGCCACTGGGGCGGGGCGCGGAGCGTGAGCTCGTCATTCGGTCCCTCGGGCCGTTCGTGTCCGACACAGGGCTTTGGGTCGCAGGCGCCGACCTGGCGGCCGATCACCTCTTCATCTTTCGTTCGGGCGAGGTCGGCTCTTGGACGGCGGAGCAGTGGGACCACCACCTCGCCAACTGGGCCGCGGTGAAACAATACCAAGGCCGCGACGATTGGACACCGGAGCGCCTAGTCGCGCAGGTTCAAAGGGCCCCGCGCTATCAGGAGTGGACGAAGCTTCTGCGCGGCCTCATCGCAGAGGCCCGCGGCGGCGCCGTTCGCACGTAGTCAGAAGAAGTCGACCGGTCCTGCACCTTCACGCAACACGACCGCTTCATCCCCGGTGAGATCGATGATCGTCGAGGGTTCGATGCCGCCCCACCCTCCATCGACGAACGCATCGACGTGCGGGAATCGCGCGTTCAGCTCGTCTGGATCGTTGAGGGCCTCGCCGTCGATGATGGCCGAGGTCGACACGATAGGGCTTCCGAGCTCGTTGAGGAGTGCCAGCGCCACGGTGTCGTCGGGGACGCGGATCCCCACCGTCTTTTGCTTGCGGACCAGGAGCTTCGGCACCTCCCGTGTGGCTTTGAGCACGAAGGTGTAGGGACCCGGTACCAAGCGTTTCATGATCCGGTAGGCGAAGTCGTCCACGTGGGCGTAGCGGGCGATTTTGCTCAGATCCGGACACATGAAGCTCAGGGGGTGGTCCTTCTTGAGCTGGCGGATCTGGTAGATGCGTTCGACCGCCTTTTTCTGGTGAATATCGCAGCCGAGCCCATAAACCGTTCCCGTCGGGTACACGATCACTCCGCCACGGCGGAGCACTTCCACCGCTTGGTGGACGAGTCTCGGCTGTGGGTGGGTGGGGTGAATTTCGATACGCATCGGGGGCCGGTCCAGGTAGCGATGGCGCCCTGTCACGTCAAGGCGACGACAGCTACCCAAGCGGCCACAAATGCGCTAACTAGTCGCCCGCAAATGACCGAAGACAGAGACCCCCGACCGTACCTCGTAATCACGGTACTCTTAGACAGCTCCGCGCGGCCTGCCGAGGTCAGCCGCAGCCATGGCGATGCGTATGAACGCTCGCTGAACGCAAGCCAGGGGCAGGAGATTGCCGGCGTGGAGCTGGTCGAGCTTCCGATCGCAGCCCCGGTGTTCAAGGCGCTGCGCCGGCCGCTCGCGGTTCCCGGGGATGCGGTCGGCCTTTACGACGTGTTTCCCTTGGCAAGCCACCTCAGGCCGGAGTTCCGAAAAATCGCCGGACAGTTCTTGGCGGCCGAAGCGCTGTGGACGTTGGAGGAGCAAGGCCTCCTCGGCGGCGTCCCCGTCAACGTGAAGCTCGAGGTGCCCAAGGGCTGGCAGACCGACCCCAAGGACATCCACCAACACCTCGTCAGCGAGGGCGCCCTGGACCTCACCGAATCGGGGATCGAAACCTACAAGGCGATCAAGACCGCCTGGGACAGCCCCAACTAGTTCAGCGAGTGTGGCCGCTCCAAAAGGAACGGCGCAATCGTCGCATCAAACTGTGCACCATCCGCCCGATGCATTTGGTACGTGCCCCGCATCGTGCCGCGCTCGGTCGGGAGGACGGCGCCGCTCGTGTAGCGAAAGCCCTCCCCCGGGCTGAGCACCGGCTGCTCTCCGACGACGCCGGGGCCTTTGACTTCTTCGACCTCGCCGAGGCCGTCGGTGATGATCCAGTGACGTGAGCGCAGCTGCACGGACTCACTGCCGTGGTTGGTGATGGTGATCGTGTACGCAAACACGAAGCGCTGCGCCATCGGAAGCGATTCTTTTTCGACGTACCGGCTTTGCACTTCTATGAGAAGGCCGTTGGTCTCTGCACGGGAGGT
>CBDURI010000263.1:0-4330 GCA_965369435.1 uncultured bacterium | reverse complement strand
CTGCTTCGGAAGCGGGTGTCCAATCGCCCACGGCGCTCCGGTGGTTGTCGCTGCGTCCCGTGCTGAAGCCGATCGCGCCGGCTTCGAGAGCCGTTCGCAACATTTTCCGCATCTCCGCGATGTCGTCCGCGGTCGCGGGCTCGTCGTGTACCGCGCGATCGCCCATCACGTACACGCGAAGGGCATCGTGGGGGACATGCGTCAGGAAGTCGATGGTGTGCGGTTTTCGGTCGAGGACATCCATGTACTGTGGGAAGCTCTCCCAGCCCCAGCTGATCCCTTCCGCCAGCGCTGTGCCCGGGATATCTTCGACGCCTTCCATCAGCTCGATGAGCTTGGCGTGGTCTGTCGGCCGGACGGGCGCGAACCCAACCCCGCAGCTCCCCATCGCGCAGGTGGTGACGCCGTGGATCGATGAGGGGGCGAGCTCCTCGTCCCAGCTGATCTGTCCGTCGTAGTGTGTGTGGATGTCGACGAAACCAGGAGCCACGATTGCTCCGTCGGCGTCGAGTGTTTCCGCAGCGCTCTCGTCGCAGTTGCCGACAGCGACAATCATGCCGTCCTTGATGCCTACGTCGCCCGAGTACCGGTCCTTGCCCGTTCCATCGACGAGCGTTCCGCCTACGATCTTGAGGTCATACATGCGTGTTCTCCCGGCTCAAAGCAGCTGCGCACTATACCTCACGATCAGCGAGATTGCAGCCGCCATGAGGAGCGCCAACACCGCGATTTTGAAGGTTCGCTCGTCGACTTTGTGGTGGACCCACTCACCCAGCAGGGTGCCCACCGGAACGGCCGGGACGAGAAGGAGCACGTCGAGGGCGACCTCTTGGTCATAGTCTCCTGCGAGCATGAAGCGCGTGACCAGAATCACGTTGAGCAGAATCCACACCATACTGAGCGTGCTGCGAAACACCTTCTTCGGGAGCCCCTCGCGTCCGATCGCGTAGACGAGCAGCGGGCCGCCGGAGGCGTAGATGCCGTGAACGATGCCGGCCCCGAACACGGCCCCCGCGGAAGCGCCTCTCGAGATCTGTTTTTCGAGACCGTCGGTCGCAAAACGAAGCTGGTGTAGGTCTCGAGCCGACAGGAGAAGCACCATGATTCCGAATGCCAGTCCGAGCCACGGTCCCCCAACTTTCGTCAGGAGAAAGAACGCAAAGGCCATCCCGAGAGTCATCAACGGCAGCACCCGCCTGAGGAGGAGACTCCAATCGATGCTGTCGCGATCGCGAATCGCGATGTAGCCCGTCTGAAGGAATGACAGCGGGACCACGAGGTGGATGACCTGTTCGAGCCCGATGAGCTGGGCCCCGAAGGTCACGCATACCAGCATGGCCCCGAAGCCTGTCGCTGTTTGGACCGTGTATGCGGCGACGACCACCAGAGCGAAAAGCAGGAATACGAGCTCGATGGTCACGTCGGGATTCCGGTGGAGAGGTTCCTACAGGGTTTCCCTGCATTCGTACAGGTTGGTGTTTCGCGAGCGAGTGTGGCACCCATAGGCCATGGATCTGAAGTTCACCGAGGAAGAGGAAGCATTTCGCGGCGAGGTTCGCGCCTGGATTCAGGAGGCGATGCCCGAGGAGATGCGCCGCAAGGCAGAGGGCGCGGGAGGCTTCACCCCGGAAGACTCCGCCGAATGGCACAAGATCCTTCACGCCAAAGGATGGGTAGCGCCCCACTGGCCGGAGCAGCTCGGCGGTACGGGCTGGGACGCGGCGAGGCGTTTCATTTTCACCGAGGAGACGGAGCTTGCCGGCGCCCCGCAACTGTCGGTGTTTGGTCTGGGCATGGTCGGTCCACTGATCATCAGCTTCGGTACGGACGCGCAGAAGGAGCGCTTCCTTCCGAAGATACTCAGCGCCGAGGAGTTTTGGTGTCAGGGCTACTCGGAACCGGGTGCCGGAAGCGACCTCGCATCGCTGCGGACGACCGCAGAGGACGCGGGGGACCATTTCATCGTCAACGGTCAGAAGACGTGGACCTCCTACGCGCAGTATGCGGACTGGATTTTTTGTCTCGTGCGAACCGACCCGTCGGTGAAGAAGCAAGCTGGGATCACGTTCCTCTTGATCGACCTCAAGAGCCCTGGCGTCGAGGTCAAGCCCATGCTGACGCTCGGTCACACTCCGGCGTTCTGCGACACGTTTTTCGACAACGTGAAAGTGCCCAAAGAGAACGTGGTTGGAAGCATCAACCAGGGTTGGACGATGGCCAAGGCTCTTCTCGGCCATGAGCGCACGCTGCTCGCGATGATCGGCCCGTGCAGGAACGTGCTCCAGAAGGTGAAGCGCATCGCTGCGAGCAAGACCGTCAACGGGCGGCCGATGCTCGAAGATCCGGTTTGGCGCGCGAAGATTGCGCGTCTCGAGATGCGTTTTCGCGCGCACACGATGGTCAGCTATCGCGCGCTTGCCGACCAGCAGAAGGGCAAGATGCCCGGTCCCGAGTCGTCGATACTGAAAGTCGTCGGGACCAAGCTCATCCAGGAGCTGACCGAGCTCGCGATGGAGGTCATGGGAGACAGCTCCCTCACTTGGTACAACGAAGGCCTTTGCCCTCCCGTCGAGGAGTCGATCGGCCCCTACTTTTGCTACGAACGAGCCGCCACGATTTACGGTGGTTCCAACGAGATTCAGCGCAACGTCATCGCGAAGATGATCCTCCAGCTGCCGAGCAGCTGAACGGCGACACGGACTTAGGAGTATTTCGACCCATGGATTTCGAGCTCGATCAAGATCAACAAATGCTTGCCAGGACGGTGAGCGATTTCGCCAGGAACGAGTCGCCCGTGGCGCGGTTTCGCAAGCTGCGTGACAGCGAGGTCGGGTATGACCCTGCGGCGTGGCGGAAGATGGGAGAGCTCGGTTGGATGGGTGTTCCGTTCCCCGAGTCGGCGGGTGGCTTCGGCGGCAGCTTCACCGACTGCGCCATCATTCTCGAGAACCTCGCGACCACGCTCGTCCCGGAGCCGTATCTAGCTTCCGTCGTGCTCGGTGGAATGACGCTCGCGCGTGCTGGCAACGCCGCGCAACACGAGGCCTACTTGACGCCCATGATCGAGGGCGAGACCACCCTGGCGCTTGCCTACGCGGAGGCGCAGAGCCGTTACGACGTTGCTGCAATCGAGGCGACTGCGACGCCAGATGGCGGCGGTTACAAGCTCTCGGGCGAGAAGGTCTGGGTGCTCAACGGGCATCATGCCGAACACCTGATCGTCTCTGCGAACGCGCCCGGAGGCTTATCGCTCTTCGTCGTGCCGCGGAACGCCGACGGCGTGAACATCAGGGTGGCCAAGACGATCGACGGTCACAAGGCGGCCTTCATCCGATTCGACGACGTCGTGGTTGAGGAAGGGGCTCGTCTGGGCGAGGAGGGCTCGGGCGCCGCCGTGCTCGACCGGACGATGGACTACGCGGCTGCTGCGGCGGTCGCCGAAGGCGTCGGGATCGCCACGACGATGCTCCAGATGACGGTCGACTACCTGGGCACGCGTGAACAGTTCGGCGTCAAGATCGGTTCGTTTCAAGCGCTTCAGCACCGGGCCGTCGATATGTACGCCGAAACCGAGCTCCTGCGTTCGATCTCGATGGCAGCGATGGTTCGCGCCGACGAAGACGACACGCGCGTGCGCCAGGCCGACGTCTCGGCCGCGAAATATCAGCTCGCCACCGGTGGGATCTGGGTTGCCCAGCAGTCCTTGCAACTGCACGGCGGCATCGGTGCGACCGACGAACACGACATCGGGCTCTACTTCAAGCGGATGTACGCGCTCAACGCGCTGTTCGGTGACCAGGAGCACCACGTCGCCCGGTTCGCGAGCGATCCGGCGTTCGCGGAAGTCGCGGTCTGAGGCGCCGATCGGGGTGCGGCATTGTCTGGTGACGGACGATCTCCGCTCAGGGTTTAGGCTTTTGTTCTTTGGGTAGCCCCGGCGCCGACGAGAACCGCACGTACCCTCGGTAGGTGCCGATGAAGATGCTGTTTTGCGGACCAAACGAGAAGGTGCCCCAGATGTTGTTGAAGACCTTCTTGCCGTAGTCCTCTTTGCCGAGCGTCTTCTTCTTCACGAGCCCGCTGACGTTGTCGTCGAAGTCGTCTCCGTCGAAGAAGCCCTTGATGCTGAAGACGCGCCATCCCGTGTGGAAGTCGAGAGCGGTGAGCTGCCAGTCGTGGTGACCTTCGGCGAGCATGTCACGGTGATAGACGTAGAACAGACCGTCCGCGGTCGACAGTTTCGGAGTCGCGGTCTTTCCGTCGAAGTGGCCGATCGCGGGCCAGCCCTCGCGGACCACGTACTCGTCCTTCGCTTCATCGTAGTCGAAGC
>CBDURI010000262.1:0-4349 GCA_965369435.1 uncultured bacterium | reverse complement strand
TCGATCTCGATTCCGCGAGCGATCGTCGTGATGGGCACGTCGTTGGGCGTTCCTTCGAACGGGTTCTCGCTGGTGCGGCCAATCCTCTCCATGGTGTGAAAAATCCACATGACGAGAGCGCTGAAGGGCACGCTCAGCCAAATGAAGTTCGGTCCGATGAGCGGATGCCTGTCGGTCACCGCGATTCCGATCTTGTCGAACTCGAACATGACACCCAAGGGTAGAAGGAGCACGAAGATCCACAAGAAGATCCAGTTGAGTGTCGCGTACTGTCTCGGGTAGGGGAAGTTCTTGATCCGTTCGGACTTCCCCTGAAGCGCAAAGAGCTCTACCAAGATGTTCTCCATCTCCATGTGCCTGAAATCTTCGATGAGACCTTGGCTTCGCAGGTGGCGCAGCTGTTTCGACTGAAGCGAGATGAGGTGCGTGGACTTGTTGGACTTCGCAAGGACGTACGCGAGCTCCTTCTCCGGCACATAGGGTGCGAGCTCTTCCTCGAGCGGATAGCGGTGCTCTCTCACGCCAATCGCCTCACCCCATTCTTTATTGGTGGGGTGCTTCATGGCGTGCTCCCACGGACGCGGCTGTCTCATGGCGTGCCGCAACGCAGTCATCCAGGCGATGTGCCGGAAGACCAGCTCCTTACGGATGGCCTTCAGCTCCGCAGCCCCGACTTTCTCATCCGTGAAGTCGTTGGTGATGAAGTCGTTGACCACGATACCCCAGGCGCGCGAGGTATTGACGATCCCCCCCCAGATCTTTCGCGCCTCCCAAACTCGGTCGTACGTGGCATTGTTCTGGAAGCTGATGATGAAAGCGACGGCCGTGCCGACGACCGCAATGGGCAGCCACGGGAGGTGCAGCCACTTTTGGTCGAACACTTCGTATACGATGACGGGGATCAGCGCGATCACGAGCAGTAGGACCGTCTCATGCCGAGTCCACCACGCCATATCCCTAATCGAGTAGCTCTTCTTGGTGTACATCGCGGAGCCCGACTATTACCACAGTCCCTGGCGGATTGGCCGGGCAACGGGTGAGAGGACCTGATGAGCGAGGGCGACGAAGATAGAGATCGAAGTAGTGACGAGCGCGTCGTCGTGCTTGGCGGCGCGGCCGGTGCCTGGGGGGACACGTCGTTCGCCGCGCCGCAGCTGCTCGATTCCGGGCGGTGTGACTACATTTTTTTCGAGGCGCTTGCTGAGATCACCATGGGAATCCTCACGCGAGCGCGCCAAAGGGATTCGGCCCTTGGCTACGCGACCGACGTGATCACGATGATCGGTCGCGATCTGTCGCGCTTCGTCGGGCAGGGGGTGCGTGTCGTGACGAACGCGGGCGGGGTGAATCCGAAGGCTGCGGCCGAAGCGCTGCGCGCCGTGGCCGATCGAGCGGGCGTCTCGTTGCGGATCGCTTGGGTCGAGGGCGACAACTTGATGGATCGCCTCGACGAGCTCGGCGGCCTCGGGCTCCTGGAAATGAGTGACGGGTCCCCGCTCGTTACCGAGCCGCTGAGCTTCAACGCCTATCTGGGCGCTCGGCCGATCGCCGCCGCGCTTGGGGCCGGGGCCGACGTGGTGATCACCGGGCGGTGCGTGGACTCCGCGCTTGCGCTTGGGCCGCTGATTCACGAGTTTGGATGGGGCCCCGAAGATCTCGATGCTCTTTCTCAGGGTAGTCTCGTCGGCCATCTGCTGGAGTGTGGGCCGCAGTCGACGGGGGGCTTGCTGACCGACTGGGAAGACGTTCCGTCGTGGCACGACATCGGCTATCCGATTGCCGAGTGTCGCGCCGACGGTTCGTTCATTCTCACCAAGCCCGAAGGCACCGGAGGCTTGGTCGATGTTCGCACCGCTTCCGAACAGTTGATCTACGAGATCGGTGATCCTTCGGCGTATCTGTTGCCCGACGTGACCTGCGATTGGCGACACGTCGAGTTGACCCAAGCCGGAGCCGACCGCGTCGAGGTCCGAGGATCCCGGGGACAGGCTGCGCCCTCGACGCTCAAGGCCTGTGCCCAAGTCGTGGATGGCTACAAAGTCACCGGGCTGGTCATGATCGGAGGTCGCGACGCGGCGCAGAAGGCGAAGCGGTTCGGTGGCGACTTCATTCGGCGGGCGGAGCAGGTTCTTGCACGCGAGGGGTTCTCGGGTCTTCGCGATGTAGACCTGGAGGTCCTGGGCGCCGAAAGCACATACGGCCCCCACGCACGTACTACCGGCACACGCGAAGTCGTCGTGAAGATCGCCTTACACCACGACTCACGTCGCGCACTCGGGGCCGTCGTCCGTGAGCTGGGGTCCTTCGGGATGATTGTCGCGGGGCTCACGGCAGGCGGACGGGGCCTTCCCAAACCGACGCCCCTCGTTCGGCTGCGAAGCTACCTCGTCCCGCGCGAGCGCTTTCACCCGGAAATCTATCTCGATGCTGAACCGATTCGGTACGAGGAACCGACGCGGGCGCCGGGCTCAGCGGCGGCACCGCAAGACGCGCCTCCGATCGAGCCCTTTGCGGTCGCCGATCCGGTCGAGCTTCCACTCATCGCCATCGCGCATGCTCGGAGCGGGGACAAGGGTGCAGACTCGAACATCGGAGTCCGCGCCCGAGACCCGGATTTTCTTCCACTCCTTCGCGATCAGCTTTCGGCTCAGGTTGTGGCTGACTGGTTCAGCCACCGAATGGATGGCGCGGTCGAGCGATATGACGTTCCCGGCATTCACGCTATCAACTTCGTACTTCGCAACGCGCTCGGCGGAGGTGGCATTGCATCCCTTCGCTTCGACCCGCAAGGCAAGGCCTACGCTCAGCAATTGCTCGACATGCCGATGCAAGTCCCCGCCGGATGGCTCGCCCATCCCGCGATCGCCGAAGTCCCCGAGGTTCAACACGCGCGCGAAAAAAGGGGATAGTCTCCTCTCTCTCGCTTCGGGTATGCTCGTGCTGCTCCGATGACTCTCCACGAACAGCTCACACGTGAGATCCGAACCGGGCCTTCCGGCCCTACCGTCGGGGCTTTCTTCGACCTGGATCAGACTCTGTTCGCTGGCTTTTCGGCCACTGCGTTTACGCGCGATCAATTCGCCTCGGGTCGGCTGTCACCGAAGGGTCTTCGCGACTCGGTCCGCGCTACGCTTTCCTTCGCGTTTGGCCGGACTGGGTTCTCCGCGTTCGTGTCGGCCACGTCAGCAGTCTATCGCGGTCTCCCTGAGACCGTCCTGGAGGAAGCGGGGCAGCGGACCTTCGAGAAGCATCTCGCCACCCAGATCTATCCGGAGTCGCGTGCGTTGGTGAAGGCGCATCAAGACATGGGCCACACCGTGGCGATCATCACTTCAGCGACGCGCTACCAAGCGGATCCGGTCGCTCGGGAGTTAGGCATCGAGCATCTCCTCTACACCCAGCTGGGTGTCGAAAACGGAATCCTCACAGGCAAAGTCGTGCGCCCGACTTGCTACGGCGAGGGCAAAGCAACCGCCGGTCGAAGCCTCACCTCCAAGTACAGCCTCGACCTCGAGCAGACCTACTTCTACTCGGACAGCCACGAGGACCTCCCGCTATTCGATTTGGTTGGGCGTCCGCGCCCTCTCAATCCCAACCGAAAGCTCGCCCAGATCGCCAAGGAGCGGCAGTGGCCGGTGCGTCGCTTCACCAGCCGCGGAACGCCCACGATGGGCGACATCGTTCGTACTGGGCTGCTCTACGGGAGCCTTGTGCCATCGGTAAGCTTCGGTGTGGCCGCAGGGCTTCTCAACCGCTCGAAACGCGAAGCGGTCAACGTCATGGGATCGGTGTGGGGGGACCTTGCTGCATCGGCGGCAGGGATCGATCTTCGGGTCGAGGGCCAGGAGCACCTGTGGTCGCATCGCCCCGCGGTGTTCATCTTCAACCATCAAAGCGGGCTCGAGATCGTCCTGCTGCTCAAGCTTCTCCGCCGAGATTTCACCGGCATTGCTAAACAGGAGCTTCGTCACAACCCGATTTTTGGTCCCCTCTTCACGGCGGCCGGGGCCGTGTTCGTCGATCGGTCGAACACCGCAAAGGCTATCGAGGCCCTAGGGCCTGCAGTGGAGGCACTTCGGCACGGACGTTCATTGATCATCGCACCCGAAGGCACCCGATCGACGACTGCCGAGGTAGGCCGCTTCAAGAAAGGCGCGTTTCGGCTGGCCATGGATGCGGGCGTGCCGATCGTGCCTGTCGTGTTTCGCAACGTCCTCGACGCATTGCCGAAGGGCGCCGTTATCGTACGTCCGGCTGTCGTCGAGGCTGTCGTGCTCCCGCCGATCGATACCTCGTCCTGGACGCTCGACACACTCGAGGAGGAGATCCGCACCGTTCGCAACCACTAT
>CBDURI010000261.1:0-4358 GCA_965369435.1 uncultured bacterium | reverse complement strand
GGGTTGATCTCTACCGCTTCGATTTCGCCGCGCCATTGGTGCACGAATGCCGCCAGGCGCATCAGGACGTCGCCGATGGCAGTTACCGCTTGGCTTCGCTCCGGCGTCGTACCTTGCAAGAGTAGGGAGCTGCCACGCAGTCGGAGTAAGACGCGCTCGAGGGCCTTCGCCGTGGCGGGTAGCACGGTCTGCGTCATGTCCGCCGACGCTTGGCCGTGAGGATCCGCGAAGCCGATCTCCGCCAAGACAGGGCCGGCCGCCAGAGGCTCCATGCGAACGCGCAGGAGCGTGCGGGCCATGGTCGACGCGCTCACAGTCACGCCGAGCAGCCGTGCATCCTCGGAGCGGTTCTTGGCGATGGCCATGAGCTGACGGTATGCGTCTCGGGCTTGGCCGGCTGAAAAGACTTCGGCGGCGAGGTCGGGGTGATCCCACAACCTGAGATCAGGTGACGCTAGAGCGACACGCACCGGGAAGCCGATGCGGGCGGCTTCGGACGCTGCGCGTGATGGCGTGGCGCAAAGCTCCTCGATCGGGAGGGGCACATCGTAGGGCTGGAGGGCGGCCTTGCTGGCCGGATCCGATAGCGCCCGCTTGGGCCCGAGGATCACCTCGAGGACCGCGTCGGCTTCGACTCCCTCGACCACCGGCACCTTGGGACGTGACGCATCCTGGGATGCACGCATTGCACGCAGTGCGGCAGCTACGTCGCGAGGGGGCCCGATGGGCCTGCTCTTCTTGCCTTCGCACTCGTGTGCGATCAGGCCTCCGTCGATGCGGACGAACCTTCCGTCGCTGCGGTGACTCACGCTGTCGCCCAGCCTCACACGGTCGACGCCGGGAAGCTCTTTGGTGGTCGCAGCCCAGGGCCGCTCGATCGCAAGCTCCAGCAGGGCGGCCACCGCGGCCAGGGGGCCGGTCTCGTGGACCGCCGGTAAGCCCAGGTCATGGAGCAAACCCAGAGGCTGCGGGCCGATCACCGCGACGGGGATCTTCTGCCTGTGAGCTCGCATCGCCTCCGACAGTCGGACTACCGCATTTGCCGTCAGCGGCTCCTCGACGGCCAGGCCTGCCAGGCTGCCCCCGTTCAGCGCTTCGATCGCCCCTTCCCAGGGACGGTCGTGTACCTCGGGCTTTACGGACAGACCGATGCGCTCGGCGTCGCGGGCCACATCGACCGCCAGCTCGGGGCAGTCACAGAAAATGCTCCAGGCTTTCGGCATTGCCGTGACACGAAGGATACCCGCCGCGCGCCTCTCCGCCCACTTCCTCGAATCCGGACCCCTACGGGAATTGTCGTGTGTGCTCCTGTGGCTCGATCCCAAACATTGGATCAGTTGGAGCTTTGCGGCGACGCGAGCTTGACGCCCCGAACCGCACGGTGATAATCCGGGCTCGGCCGATGTAACCCCTCTTAGCAAAAGGGGGAATCAGCCGGTGGGGGTCATTCTGAGGAGAGTCGCGACATGCGCCTGAAGCTGATTGCGGGCAACCTCGCCATCGTTCTGCTGGTGGGGTTGGGGTCGTATCTCGTCGTGCGTACCCAACTCCGGGCGGAGCTCTCTAGGCGGCTCGAGGACGGTATCGGAGACGATTCTGAGCTTTTCGCCAGGTCGTGGCGCGCGGATGGCGCCCGATTGGCGGAGGGGGTCTCGAGCCGGGTGGCGAGCAAGTCCGTGAGGAACGTGTTCACGGCCTCTGGCGAAACCAAGCGGCGGCGCCGAGCGTTTGAGGCGGCGCAAGGTGTCTCCAAATGGTTCCAGGACCCAGCCCGAGGGCGCCGGGAGCGGCCGCACATCGTGGCGGTCATCGATGAGACCGGCCGCGTCATCGCGCGAGACACCGACCCCAACCGCATGTTTGGTGAACCGCTCCTCAATCAGGTTCCTGTCCTTCGAACGGTGCTCACCCGTGGAGCGCCTCGGTACGGCGTTTGGCATCACCAGGGCAAGCTCCTGCAAGTCGGTGTCGCGGCCGTGCGCAACGATCAGGGCGGCGTCGTCGGGGCCCTGCTGGTCGGCTACGACCTCTCCAATGGTTTTGCCAAGCAGGAAGCCAGGCTAGTCGGGCACGACCTACTGTTCATCATGGACGAGCGGATCTACAGCACGTCGACGTCCGTCGACGTCCGCGACGCCCTGCAGGCATCCCTCTACGCACCACCATTGGCCAACAGCACCAAGGCCGCCCTTCAGGGTAAACCGACGCTTCCCTGGACCGCGACGCTTGCCGGTGACGAGTACGTTGGGATGACCGCTACGCTACCGATGGCTCGGGGCGTCGAGGCCGGATACGTCGTGCTGGCCAACCATGGCGAACACACCGCGCTCGCCGGCGTCGCCAACATGATCCTCTGGTTCACGCTGCTGGGGCTCCTCGGTGTGGCGATCTACGGCTTGATCATCGCCAACAACATCATGGAGCCGATCGAGCAGATGGAAGACGACGTCCTCGCAGTCATCAACGGCCGGGGCGATGTTCGTCTCGAGGTAGAGACCGTCGAGCTCGGGGGCCTGTCGTATCGGGTGAACCAGCTCATCAATTTGTTTACAGGCGTCGCCGAGGAAGACGACGAGGGCAGGGCGGTGACGAGCAGTGGGGGCTGGGAAGCGGTGAGCGCCACAGGCCCAGACCCGGGGTCGAGGCCGAGCTCCGCCGGCCCGATCGAAAGCGACGACCCACACGTGGCGGCGCTCGCAGCACTTCCCGAACCCCAGTATTACGCGTTGCTCTTCCAAGACTACGTCGCCGCGAAGCAGTCCGTGGGCGAGGATGTGTCGAACGTTCCGCAAGAGCGCTTCATCCAACGGATCAAGGGCAACGCCGCGCACCTGCAGCAGAAGCATGGCGCGCAAATGGTGCGCTTCGAAGTCGAGACCATCGGGGGCCAGGTGAACCTGAAGCCGGTGATCATCCACTAGGCCCCCGGGTTCGGCCCCCGGGGGGCATCCCGTTGCGCCGCCCACCAGTTCAGCCTAGTTGAGACCCGTCATGGGGCTTTTCGATGTATTCAAAGGCGGTGGTAGCGGGCTTGCGAAGCACATCACACGCGTTGCCAACAAACGCGCTCAGCAACACGAGCGCTCGGAGTCGATTCAGGTGCTCGCGAACGATGGGTCCGAGGAAGCGCTGCGCGGGCTGCTGACTCGGTTCAACCTTCGCGTGGATCCGAGCATCACCGATGGCGAAGAAAAGAACGCGGCGTTCCTCGGTGTCGTGCAGAACGGCGAGGCCGCCCTCGGGCCCGTCCGCGACTTTCTCGCGTCCTCCGACACGCTGGCTTGGCCGCTCAAGATTCTGAAAGAGATCCAGAGCGAGGAAGAAGTCACCACCATCCTGCTCGAGCTGCTCTCTACGATGCACACCGAGTACGAGCGCGACCCTCAAAAGAAGGTCGATGTCATCGCTAGCCTCGAGGAGCGTGAGGACCCGCGCATCGTCGAGGCCGTGACCCGATTCTTGGATGATATGAACGAGACGGTTCGCTTCTACGCAGTCGGCGCGATTCTCGCCCAGGACGGAGCTGAGGCCGCGCTCGGCGCGATGACCAAAGCCTTGCTAGTCGAAGAAAGCGTCCGCGTGAGAATCCGCATGCTCGACGGCTACGTCGAACACGGCTGGACCCTGGGCGACGCGAAAGACGAGGCCTCGAAAAAGATGCCAATGGGTTACTCGCTCGGGAAGAAGGGCGAAGTCCGGAAAAAGTAAGGGCCCCTCCGTACGAGCCGTTCTCCGCTGATGCAGTCTCCTGCTCGGACTCAGTCGGTGGTCTTGGTCTTCGGTGGCAACACGAAGATCAAGCCGACGGTGAACATGCTGTTGAACTGCTTCAGGCGGTCGTTGCTGTCGATCTGGCCGTCGTTGTTGTTGTCGGTGCCGCCGGTGTTGTACTTGAACGGGATACCGCGCCATCGGAAGGAGATGCCTAGGAAGTCTTGAAAGAAGGCGCTGAAGGCGACGCCGAACGACGGGGCGACGGCAGTGCGCTTGGAGCGCGAGGTTTGGCTGCCCAGGCAGCCAGGATCAGTGCTTGGGTCTCCCTCGATTTGGCACTCGCTGACGTCCCCCGGGGATGGCAGCCCGACGGTGTTTGTGCGCTCTTCGATGCCCACGAAAGCCGCGCCTACGAAGAAGTCTAGGTCCGCGTCGAAGAAGACTTTCTGGAACATCGCGAGCTTGCCGCGGAAGGGCACGAAGTGAAGCTCAACGCCCGACCACCAGTTGACCCGCCCGGTTTGCTGGGCGAAATTCTGCCTGTCCGGTAAGTCCAAGCGGTTCGCATTGGTCGTGACGCCCTTGTCTCGAACCTCTTTGGCGAGGTTGGTGTCGAGCTTCCCGACGGTGTAGCCACCCCATCC
>CBDURI010000260.1:0-4367 GCA_965369435.1 uncultured bacterium | reverse complement strand
GCGCGCGTCGAGCATGTTGGCAAGCACGCGACGTTTGCGACGACGGTGGAAGTGGAACGTGCGCGAGCGGACCGGCGAGAGCCCCCGTGCCTGCGTCATGTCGAGCTGAAAGATGGGCGCTGTACCGGCTGCGCGTTGATGGCGCTGGAAGAGCCCGATCAGCGAACCCTCCTTCGGGAGATGTTGCTGGCACAGCACGGGCTCGAGGTGGGGGAAGTCGTCGCTGCGCCAGAATCGCTCGGCTATCGGTGGAGTGCCAAACGCATCGCGTTCGGGGGGCCGGGTAAGCTGCGCCTCGGTAGCTTCATGCGCGGAACGAACCGTCCGGCCGATATGAAAGGCTGCCTCGTCGACCATCCGCTCATTGCGGCTGCAGCGGACGAGCTTGCCGAAGCTGCACGTGATCTTGGGATCGCGGCGCACGACGAAGAACGCAAACGCCTCGGGCTTCGTGCCGTGTGGCTGCGCACGAATGGGGCGCAAGTGTTGACTACGCTCGTCACGAGCGAAGCGAACGAGGTCGAGCTTGTGCGCTTGAGTCCTCGGCTAACGCTCTGCGACGGTGTGGCGGTCAGCTTTCATCGCGACGGCGGCAATGCGTTGCGGGGAGCGGAGGCAACAGTGCTTCGGGGCATCGACGCGCTCGATGTGCATGGCACGCGGATCGGTCCGCTCGGTTTCCTGCAGCCGAACCCGGCCGTCGCAGAACAGATGTACGATCACCTCGTCGAGGGCATCGGCGGCGGACGGATCTTCGACCTCTACGCCGGCTCAGGCGCAACCACTCTCCGGCTCCGCGCCGTCGCAAGCGACGTCGTGCCGTGCGAGTCGCACCCCGAAGCTGCGAGCAATCTCGGCATCGAAGCGGAAACGGCGGAACATTTCCTCGCACGCCAAACCGAAGCCCCGGACGCAGTGGTCGCCAACCCACCCCGGAAAGGCCTCGGCGCGGCTGTGACCAGCGAACTGCTCCGCCTCCTCCCAGCTCGCATTCACATGATGGCGTGTGGGCCCGCGGCGCTTTCGAAAGACATCGCGGCACTTGCGCAGACTTACCGATTGGAGAGCCTGCGCGCGTACGACACCCTCCCGCAGACCCCGCATGTCGAGCTGATCGCGAAGCTGGTCCGACTCTAGGACGTAGAGTCCAGCTAGGGGGCTGCTCGCCCTGTGCCACGTTGCGCCACCACGCCGGGACTCGGACAGGGGAGTCTCAGGAATAGGGCTAAAATAAGCTGTTTTCTGTCTGATCCCGTGCTGACCCGTGCTGGCACACATGGTGCTCAGGAGTCCTGGGCATATCGGCTCCCCGAGCCACCGAACCAGGAGATCAGTCATGCGTAAGTCACTTTCCCTTTCTTTCACCCAGGTCATCGCCCTCTTCTTCTCGCTCTTGCTCGCAGCCTGCGGCAACGGCGGCTCAGGGACTGACGGGGCGCCGTCCACCTTCGAGGTCGACGCCAACCTGCAGCCCGCCATCGACGAGATTCAGTTCATCGACGGAGCGGGTAGCCGGCCCGTCGGATGCATCGTCGACGAGGACGGCAACCACGCTGACTTCGTCGAGGATGAAGTGATCGTCGCGGTGGAAGTCAGCGAGGAGATCCCCGAGATCGCGGCGCGCCTCCACGCTACCGTGCTCTTCGAGGTCGACCCCAACGCAACCGGGCTTCTGGCCGAACGCTCTCCGATCTTCGCGCTCTTGCGCGTCGATGCACCGGACACGAGCCCGGAGGAGCTCGCCGCACTCGCGGTCGGGCACGCAGACGGCGCCGGTCATCTCCGCCTTTGCTCGCAGCGCTCACTCAATACGCTTGCTGCGATTGCGCGCGAGAGCTTCGATGAGGGGACCACCCTCGCCGCGAACTTCCTACTGACACCGGACGAGATCAGCGACCGCGTTGCGAGCGAATCGCCGTCGAGCACCGGCGGCGCCCCTCGATTCGGGGCGGGATACTCGCCCAACGCCTTTGACCTTCCGTACATGAACCGAGGGTCGGAGCAGGACATCGGCGCTGCCGAAGCTGCGCGCATGGTCCACGAAGTCGTTGGCGAGGCCACCGGCCGCAATCGCGTCGACCTCATGATCATCGACGGGGGCTTCTTGCCTCTCGACGACTACCCGGACGCGGACATCATCCCGGCCGGAAGCTTCTCCCGTGCCAATCCGGTCGGCAGCTGCTCCGGCGGCGGGGATTGCCCCTGGCACGGCACCACGGTTGCGTCGGCCGCCCTCGGTCGGTTCAACGACGGCATCGGTGCGGCAGGACCTGCGGGGCCAGCCGTGTTGGACGGGGCCAGCGGAGACGAGACCTCGTTCGTGAATCCGATCTTCGTGCAAAGTCCTCGGCTCAACTTCTGGGACATTCTCGAGTTCGTTCTGGTGCGGGTTCCAGAAGCCTTCGGTCGCTTTCCTGACATCGCGAACATCTCGGCCTCGGGTGACCTGCCCGCAGGCGCGTGCTTCCTCGGTGCGTGCGACTTGCTCAACGAGCTCGGTCGTCAGATCCAGAGAGCGGGCGTTCTCGTGTTTGCTTCGGCAGGCAATGACGCTGCCGACGTCGACGCGGAACGGTGTGGAGCCGCCCGCGTCATCTGCTTCGAGCGAGCCTACCGGGTTCCTTGCGAAATGCCGGGCGTAGTCTGCGTCGGCGGCCTCGCAAACGACCGCGACATTCGCGCCGCCAGTAGCGCCTGGGGTAGCAAGCAGCACAGCGATGACGGCTCGGTCGACATCTACGCGCCCTTCGGCATGTGGGTACACGATACGCCCGCGCGCGGCGGAGGGGTCACCCCACCTTCGACGCAAGCGGATTGGGTCCAAGGTACTTCCTACTCCTCGCCCTTCGCCGCCGGAGTGGCCGCATTGATCAAGGCCGCGAACCCACGCCTCTGCAGAGACGAGATCTGGGAAGTGATGCGTGACACCGCGCACACCAAGGGGCCGGGCGGCTCGGTCAATCGCTGGGTCAACGCCTTCGGAGCAGCCAAACGTGCACTCGGTGGCGGCGTCCCGTTCGCCAGCATCGAGTCCCCGACCGGCGGCCGGCGATTCTCGCTCGGTCAGAGCATCCCGCCGGGCTGTGATGTGGATGACGACGACGGAATGGACGACGTCACGATCACGTGGAATAGCGACGTCGACGGAGCGATCGGTGGCGAGTCCTCGAGCACGGCCGTCACTCGCCTGCGTGAGGGCGTGCACCAGATCACCTGCACCGCCACGGACGGGCGGTTCAGCGTGAGCGACACGGTGGAGATCTCGGTCGGGAACGACGCCCCCACGGTGGAGATCACCGCACCCACCAGCGGGGCCAGGCTCGACGCGGGCGCCACGATTTGGGTGAGGGCACGCGTGGGCGACGCCAACGGCAATCTGGACGAGGTCTACTGGCAGCTCTTCAACAGCCTCAGCCTCCCCACGGGCTGGAGCGCAACAGGCCCAGAAGCGACGATCCCCCGGGATCATCTCGCGGCGGGCCGATACACGCTGGTCGCGACCGCTTACGACACCGAAGGCGAACGCGATCAGGACCAAGTCACGCTGACGATTCAAGAGGCTCCCTCCAACGCCGGCCCGAGCGTCGACGCCATGGTGGTGGAGCCGTTGACCACGCACGAGTACGACAGCAGCAGCGGGCTCTTCACCGAGTCGTGCCCTGTCGACATCTCTGGCGACGGCCGGGTCGATCATCAAGACCTTTGCCGGCGGGTGCGCATCACCGCGTACGTGAGCGACGACCACGACCCCGTGTCGCTGCTCAGTTACCGATGGACCATCAGCGACGAAGGCGGCGTCATCGCTGTGTTCAACACGACGGTGCCGACGCTCGTGTTCGACTTCCCGCTTGGGAACTTCGAGGTCCGCCTCGTGGCGACCGACTCGGCAGGCGTGGCAAGCGACCCTGACAACACCCCCACCAAGATCGTCAACGTCGTCACCCTGTTCTGATACGGACAGTCATTCTCATCATCGCGCGCCGCACGGTTCCACCCACCGTGCGGCGCGTTTGCTTGTGCACGAAGACATGGCTTGATGAATCACATTGTGATACATCTGGTTTATGGATGTATCACACAGCTCGTCGGTTCAGCTAAAACCTCAAGAAAATCATATGTCTGGGGCGGACTCGTCTCTGCGGCATTGGTTGGCTGCGATCGATGCTGTGCTGAGGGCCGTGGAGGAGACGGTTTGGCGGTTGCGGCGGGAGGCTGCCGAAGCATGCGATGTGAGCCGCGAGGAGTGGGCGGATTGGGTCGGTGGGTTTCGGGATGCGCAGGGCGCTTTGCAGAGTTGGCGACAGCAGACGGCGCGGCTCGTCAGCATTGGCTGGGTGCTCACCAAGATCGCAGCCAGCTACCGCCTG
>CBDURI010000259.1:0-4396 GCA_965369435.1 uncultured bacterium | reverse complement strand
GTGCTTCGCGATCTCGCTATCTCTTCTTGAGGTTGTCCACCGCGCGTTGCGCGCGCTGTGCTGCTTCGGGCTCACTCTTTTCGGTGGCTTGGATGTATCGCTCAAACGTGGCGATCGCCATCTTGGTGTTGCCAACCTTCTCGTAGCAAGACGCCAAGTCGAACAAAAGGTCAGCCGGGCCGCCGTCGCCGAGCTCGATCGCTTGAATGTAGATCGGGATCGCGGCCTTGTACCGCTTCGCGCCGCGCAAAGAGATCGCCAAGTTGCGGGAGATGTCCGGGTCGTACGGCGCCGCTTTGCTCGCTTGCTCGTGGGCCTCGATCGCCGCGTCGTATCGTCGCGCCTTGCGGAGCGCCACGCCAAGATTGTTTAGCAGCTGCGGGTCGTTCGGGACGACCTTCAGCGCCTTCTGGTATGTCGCGATCGCTGCGTCGTTGTTCTTTGATCTGCGGTAAGCAACACCGAGGTTGAGCCAATGGTTCGTGTGCTTGGGCTCGAGTTCCGTAGCCTTTTTGAGGTACTTCACCGCCTCTGTCGGGCGGTCGAGCCGGAGCAGGGCGGCCCCCGCCAGACCGTAGGCGCGACCATCTTTGGGCTGGAGCTCAATCGCGCGTTTGAAGGCGCTGAGCGCGGCTTCGAATCGACCGAGCCTCCGTAAGATCGAACCACGGGCGAGATGGCCTTGGGCATACGTCGGCCTTGCGGCTACCGCGAGGTCGATCTCCGCGAGCGCCTCCTCGTACTGGCCCTGAGCGCGCAGTGTCTTGGCGAGCTGATAGTGAGCGTCTGCCGCATCGGCCATTGAGACAGACGCCGTCAGCCATAGTGCGCACCCGAGCACCGCCCCAATCCTTTGCACGGGCTCACAATAGCACGGGATGCCGGCTACATACCCCAATGCAGCACGCGGATGGCCGCCTTGAACACCGGTGGTATCAAGCGACCGAATATGAACCACGCGATGATCAGGCCCATCAGTGAGCCGCCGCCGGAGAAAAGCCCGAACCACTTGTCGCGGAGCCGGTCGTTCAGTATCAGAGGGACGATCGCGTATCCGTCCAGCGGGGGCAGCGGAATGAGGTTGAACGTTCCGAGGACCACGTTGATCGAAAACAGAACGCTCAAGAAAAGAGCCAGCCCCTGGGCGACACCGGAAGGCGCGACCGCCAGGGTTTCGAGGCTCAGCCCGTCGACGGGCAGCGTGAAGTAACCGGTCTCGACTCCCACTCGGATCGCTACGGCGGCGAGCAAAACTAGGGCAAAATTCGCGGCAGGACCCGCCGCGGCCATGCTGGCGGCGCGCCTTGGGTGGCGTTTCGCCCACGCCGCGTCGTAGGGTGCGCTGGCCCAACCGATCATCCAGCCGCCGCCGTTCAGGAAGAACGACAAGATAGGAACCACGAGGGTGCCGAACGGCTCTCTCCTGATGTGTGGCAATGGGTCGAGCGTCACCTGGGCGGCGGCGGTCGAATCACCGCCGAGCGTACCCACGAGGGCGTGCGCCGCCTCGTGGCAGGTGAGCGATAGCAGAAACGCTGCAAGCCAGAGGGGGAGCGTGGCGAGAAGATGAACGTCCATGGCTACTCGAAGAGCTCGATGACGTTTTCGGGAGGTCGCCCGACGACCGCGCGCTTGCCCCGCAAGACGACTGGGCGCTCGATGAGGACGGGATTGGCGACCATTGCAGCCAGGAGCTCGGCGTCGCTCAGACCCTCATCGCCTAGGGCTAGCTCGCGGTAGGGCGCTTCCTTCGTTCGCATGAGGTCGCGAGGCGCGAACCCGAGCGCCTTCAAGGCATCGGCCAATTCCGCTTCAGAGGGCGGCGTTTTCAGATACTCGACGACGATAGGCTCGATGCCGCGATCGCGAATGAGCTGCAACGTCTGACGTGACTTGCTGCAACGAGGGTTGTGCCAAATCGTGGTGCTCGACATGCCGTTGGGTGAAGGCATGTAACGATTCGGGGCTGCGTGCAATACTCCCGCTGTGACCGAACGACCGAAACCCTGGTACGGACGCTGGTGGGCGGTGGTCCTTCTGATCGCGTTGGTCATCGGCGCCGCCGGGCTGCTCACGATCGAGGCGCTTGGCCTGCGTTCGGTCACGGTCGACGCGCAGCCGCTCGACCAGCCCGAGAACGGGTTCGACTACGATTGGTGGAACGACGCACTTGGCCGCTGGGTGCGCCCGACGGGTGTTGACTACGAAGCCGTCCGCTCGGAAGAGAAGGCGCTACGCCGCTTCATAGCTACGCTGGGAGAGATCGGGCCGCGCGCCACCCCCGAGCGCTTCACGGCCGAGCCCGAGCGGCTCGCCTACTACATCAACGCCTACAACGCGCTCGTCCTGTTTGCGGTCGTCGACAATTGGCCGATCGACAGCGTGCACGATGTTCGAGGTTGGTTGGACCCGAGAGCCGGGTTTGGGTTCTTTTACGGGCTTCGGTTTCGGCTCGATGGGAGAGCTGTCAACCTCTACGACCTCGAGAACGACGTGATCCGCGGTTTCGATGACGCGCGGATTCACGCGGCGATCAATTGCGCTTCGAAGTCATGCCCGGCCTTGATGCCATACGCGTTCGAACCTGCACGGCTTGACGACCAACTCGACGCGGTAACACGCGAGTTCTGTTCCAACCCGACCCACGTCCGCGTCGATGACGACGCTGAAGAGATTCAGCTGTCGGCGATCTTCGAGTGGTATCAGACCGACTTCGAGGAACACGCCCGGCGCTTAGGCCGGCCGGCGACCATTGTGGACTTCGTTTTGGCGTTTGCTGTGCCTGAGGTGGCCGCTGATGTTGATCGAGCACAAACCGCCGATTTTGACGTGGTTTTTCGGCCTTATGATTGGGCGCTCAACGGCCAGTGAGTCGGTTGCTTACACAAAAATACGGCAGAACTCGACGAGAAGTGCCATAGCTTACTAGGCTTTAGGGATGATTCGGGGGGATCAGCGCGCGAAATGAACCGCTTTGCTTCGCTCACGTATGGTGTGCTGTCGGCTTTGGTGATCGCGGGGTGTCCGGCGAGCCTGTCGAACCCGGACGACTTCATTGACGGTGGGTCGATCGACAAGGAGGCGGAGGCCATCCTGGCGGAGAGTTGCGGCACCACGGGCTGCCACGATGCCTCCCCACAGGCGCAGGCAGGGCTCGATCTCATCTCGCCGAACGTCGAAAGCCGCGTCGTGGATATCAACGCGGTCGGCCTGGGTTGCGAAAGCGATGTTTTGGTCGTCGCCGGCGATCCGGACGGGAGCTACTTGCTCGACAAGGTCCTCGATCTGCCCACCATCTGCGGGCTCCAGATGCCGCTAGTGGGGACTCTCCCGCCGGACGAGATAGAGATTCTTCGACAGTGGATCATCGATTTGGGCGGTTCCGGAGGCGGAGCTTTAGACGGGGGGTAGTCGATGGGGTCGTTGCGTTTCGGCGTCCTGACAATCTTGTTGAGTGTAGTGTCGTTGCCGGTTGCGGTATTGGCCGACGACGGCGCGGCCGCGTTGTTGCCTTTCCAAGGCCCACAGGCATCCAAACTTCGGCAGACCGTTCAAAAAGGCCTGCGAGCTGCCGACGTTCCGATGGTGCCGCTCAAGCGGGTGACGGCGACCGTCAAGAAGACCAAGGGCTACGCGAATCAGGCGGGCAAGCTCGAAGCGAGCGTGCTCGTGCGAACGCGGATTCGGCGCGTCGAAGGCCGATGGGTCGCGAACACCGAAGTCCGTAACGCGAAGGGCCAGCGAGTCGAGAAGCTTCGGACCAGTTCTTCGAGCATTGCGCGACTGGCCAATCGCATCGTCGGTCAACTGATGAAGACGGGTCGCATGCCAGGCGCCGCTGCACTCACGGCGGCCGAGCCTGAACGGGAACCCGCACCGCCGACCCAACCTCGGATCGTCGTCAGGCCCTTCACCGGCGCGCAAGCAGGTAAAATTCGGGGCGCTGCGGTTCGGGGGCTCCGCTCGGAACCCATCGAGCTCTTTCCCAACAAGCAGTTCGTCGCCGAGGCTCGAAGCCTTGGTGTGAAGCTCGATGGGGATGGTGGACACATCGCGCCCGCGAGCGCTCTTGCGGTGAGCGGGCTCATCGAGGGCGACGTGCTGCACGAAGATGGAGTGTGGTCCGCGTACGTTCGTTTGGTCGACGGAAGCAGTGCCACGGTGATTAGCCAGCACTTCTACGACGCGAACACGTCTGCCGACCTAGCGAAATCCGTGCAAGCGAGCGTTGGATCCGATTTTCGAAAAGACATCAAGAAGCTCGGCGTGGCAGTTCCGGCTACCGTCGCGATCGTCGCGGCGACCGCCGTAACACCAGCTCCGGCCGAGCCGACTTCGAACCAGGCGAAGGCAAAGGTCAGATACAAGGCGACACGGATCAAAGAAGAACGGCCTG
>CBDURI010000258.1:0-4409 GCA_965369435.1 uncultured bacterium | reverse complement strand
CTGATCAGCCTAGACGACGAGGTCTTCACCACGGTGAAGCTGTACCAAACGATTTTCCCGACGATCACGGCCACCAAGGCCTTCAAGCGGATGATCGAGCTCGCCCAGACCAGCGTCGGCTCCGTGCTCAACCACGCGTACGATTTTTTCAACGGCCCGCTCGAAAGCCGTTGGCAGGGAGTTCACCACCTCAGCCTCGACCAGGCCGAGGAAGACGTGGCGACGCTCCTTTGGAGCCTCGAGTCGCCGACGACCGGACTGCTCTTCCCGTTCATGGACGACCTGCCGAGCCAGACGTGGATCGACCGTCAACCCGACGAGGAGCGACGCGCGTACATGGACTCGTACGAAAACACGATCAAGCGTCACCTGTTCGAGACCAACGGGAAGCGCTTCTTGAACAAGAACGTGTTCTTCTCGACCCGCGTCCGCTCGGTTCACGAGAAGTTCCCGGATGCGGCGTTCGTGTACCTCGTGCGCAACCCACACGACAGTCTTCCCTCGTTCCTGAACATGTTCTACCAGGCATGGAAGGCGCACTCGCCGAGCATCCGTCCTGACGGCGAAGAGATCCAAGCGCTCAAACGGCTCGGCTACGAGTACTACCGATACGCCCTCGAGTGTCGCAAAGAGATCCCGGATGACCAGTTCATCGTCATTCGCTACGAGGACCTGATCCAGGACCCGAAGAAGACGATTCTCGACTTGTACGATCGGCTCGGCATGCCCGTCAGCGAAGCCTTCGAAGCCAAGCTCGACGAAGCGATGGCGGCCCACCGAGAATACGAAAGCCCGCGGGACTTCGAGCTCGACTTCTTCGGCATCACCCGACAAGAGGTCTCCGAGGAGCTCCGCGAAGTTTTCGAGGAGTTCGGTTACGACAGCCCCGAACACACCGAGTACCTCGAAGCGGCCGAATAGGCAGGGAACAGCCCCTTTTTCGACGGATTGAGCCCACCGCCTCCTCGGTCTACTCAACCCCATGAACAGGAGAAACGCACCGCTCTTCGCGCTGTAACGCAAGGGGGGTTGGCGAGGTACATTTGGAGCCGGAGGAGGCTGTATGGCGGATGTAGAACGGTTTGAGTTTGTGGGGAGCGGCGGGCAGACGCTGTCGGCTCGGCTTCACTTGCCGGCGGTCGAGCCCATCGCGTGCGCGGTGTTCGCCCATTGCTTCACGTGCTCGAAGGACAGTCGAGCGGCGACTCACATCAGCTCGGCCCTTGCGGAGAAGGGGATCGCGACCCTGCGTTTCGACTTCACGGGACTCGGCGAGAGTGAGGGCGACTTCGACGACACGACCTTCTCTCACAACGTGGACGACATCGTCGCAGCCGTCAAAGCGCTCCGCGAAGCCTATCGCGCGCCAGCGTTACTCATCGGTCACAGCCTCGGTGGGACTGCGGTCCTGGCCGCAGCGGGACAGATCCCGGAAGTGGTCGGCGTTGCTACGATAGGCGCGCCGTTCGAACCGAAGCATGTGGCGCGCTTGTTCGAGGCGTCGATCGATGAGATCGAATCGAACGGGCAGGCAGATGTCGACCTCGGCGGGCGCCCGTTCACCATCCGAAAGAGTTTTCTCGAGGACCTTCGCAAACACTGCAACGCCGAACAGATCGGCAAGCTCAAGAAAGCCCTCGTGGTGTTTCACTCCCCTCAGGACAACCTCGTCTCGATCGACAACGCCGGCCTGATCTTCAAAGCTGCTCGGCACCCGAAAAGCTTCGTCTCCTTGGACGGGGCGGATCACCTCCTTGGCCGTCCGAGCGATTCGAGGTACGTGGCCGACGTTCTTGCGGCCTGGGCGAGCCGGTACTTGCCGCAGCAGCCCGCCGCGGAGATCCCCGAGGACACGCGCGAGGGGGAGGTCGTGGTCGAGGGTAAGACAACCGGGTTTTTGCAGCGGATTCAGGCCCGCCATCTGACGTTCGCGGCCGACGAGCCCCTCGATAAAGGTGGAACGAATCTCGCGCCCAATCCGTACGAGCTGTTGCTAGCGGGCCTCGGCGCCTGCACCTCGATGACTCTGAAAATGTATGCCGGGCGCAAGGAGTGGCCCCTCGAAGCAGTACGCGTCACCCTGCGCCACGATCGCGTTCACGCCAGGGACTGCGAGGACTGCGACAAGGACGACGGAATGATCGACGTAATCGACAAGAAGCTGGAGCTCGAAGGGGACCTCAGCGAAGAGCAACGCGAACGGCTGCTCGACATCGCTGCGAAGTGCCCGGTCCATCGGACCCTGCTGAACGAGATCAAGATCCGGTCGGAGCTGGTTTGACGACGCTTGCCTCGGTCAACGATGTCTCGCTAGCACTTGGGGGAGAGACGCTCTTTGACGGGCTGTCGCTCCAGGTGCATCAGGGCGATCACATCGGGCTGGTCGGGCCGAACGGCTCGGGCAAGTCGAGCCTATTCCGCTTGCTCTCGGGGGACATCGAACCCGACGGCGGAACGGTGAAGACGCTGCCCGGCGTTCACGTTGGGTTTCTTCCTCAAGAGATCGCCGCGTTCCCGAATGAAAGAGTGCTGCCCTTCGTATTCGATAGCGTGCCCGGCCGGACCGAGCTCCGCGAGCAGCTCGAACGACGCGAGGCTCGGTTGGCGGAGCTCGGGCACGCGAGCAATGGCCAAGAGGACGCGCTCGTCGCCGTGGCCAGCGAAGTTGCAGAGCTTCACGAGCAGATCGCCGCGCTCGATGCACGGTTCTCCGAGCACGAAGCCAAAGGCATCCTGCATGGGCTCGGTTTCACCCAGAGTGACCATCAGCGCCCTCTCGGAGAGCTCAGCGGAGGGTGGAAGATGCGTGCCGTGTTGGCGTCGTTGTTGTTTCAGAAGCCAGGGCTGCTACTTCTCGACGAGCCGACCAACCACCTGGACATGCCCTCGGTGGCCTGGTTCTCCAAGTTTCTGAGCAGCTACGACCAAGCCCTCTTTTTGGTCTCTCACGATAGGGAGTTTCTCAACGAACAGGTGAACCGCGTCGTCAGCTTCGAGCCGGAAGGCGTCCGTACGTTCCGCGGAAACTACGAGAAGTACCTTTCGCAGCGTGAGGACGAGCGCCAACTCCTCGAGAACCGCGCGAAGAACCTCGAAAAAGAAAGGGAGCACCTAGAGCAGTTTGTCCGCCGCTTTCGCGCGAAGGCGAGCAAGGCCGCTCAGGTGCAAAGCCGGTTGCGTCAGCTCGAAAAGATGGATTCGGTGGAGCTGCATCGCGCGGCTCGTCAGGTTCGTTTTTCGTTCCCTGCGACCGATCGTGGCGCGCGCACTCCGATGCGTGTGGATGACCTCTGCAAGTCGTTCGGTGAGCACGTGGTGTTCGACCGCGTGACGCTTGCGGTGGATCGCGGGGAGCGCATCGCAATCGTCGGACCCAACGGTGCTGGGAAAACGACGCTGTTGAAAATTTTGGCGGGTGAAATCGAGGCCACAGGGGGGCGCGTGCATCTGCCGGGACGATCGAACGTCCGATACTTCGCGCAGCATCATGCCGAAGCCCTCCGCCTCGACCGCACGGTCCTGCAAGAGGTGTCCTATGCCAGCGACGGCACCAGCATTGAACGCGTGCGTTCGGTGCTCGGAGCCCTGCTCTTTGGTGACCGCACGGTCGACAAGCTCGTGTCGGTGCTTTCCGGCGGAGAACGGGCGCGTGTCGCCCTAGCCAAGATCCTGGTCCGGCCCGGCAACGTATTGCTGATGGACGAGCCGACCAACCACCTCGATCTGCAAACCAGCGAAGCGCTCACCGAGGCGCTCGCCACCTATGACGGAACCTTGCTTTTCGTCAGCCACAACCGAGCTTTCATTCGCAGGCTCGCGACCAAGCTCTGGGTCGTTCACGACGGCGGGGTGGAAAGCTATCCCGGCACCTTGGACGACTACCTTTGGTCCTGCCAAGAGCGCGACGTCGTTCCGGCCACTGCGACCGCGATCAAGCCGGTGGCGCAGAAAAGGAGCCGCCAAGCCCGAAAGGAGCAACGCCGCAAAGAGGCCGAGCTTCGAGCCAAGCTGAACCAAGGCGTGAAACCACTCGAGAAGCGCGTTGGCGAGCTCGAACAGAACATCGCCGATCTCGAACGGAAAATCGCCGAGCACAACGAAGCGCTGAGTGACCCCGCGGTCTATGACGACGCAGAGCGCCGGGATACCTTGTTGCGCGAAGTACAGGAAGCCCAGGGCGAGCTCGATCGTTCGTTCGCACAATGGACCGCGTCCAACGAGAAGCTCGACCAGCTACGGGCGGAAGTCGAGGCCCTATAAGGCCGACGCGCCGCGTCCCTCAGGGGGGTTTCCGGTGCCCCGTTCCCCCTGATCTTGGGCTATCCTTTCGAACGTGGCCCAAGGAGAATCCAGGTCTAGACTGCTTATCGCGCTCGCGGCGGCGCTCGGTGTGGCAATCTTGGTCATCG
>CBDURI010000257.1:0-4416 GCA_965369435.1 uncultured bacterium | reverse complement strand
AAGAGGCGGAGGCCGAAGAAGCTGAAGCTGCGGCGGCGGACGCCGAGGAAGCTGCTGCTGCGGAAGCCGAAGCGCCGAACGACGGCGAGGAGCCCAGCGAGGCTCCGACACCGGACGGCGACTAGCTTCACATTTCCGACGAAAGCCAATGTGCGAGTTGTGTGATCCTGCGTACGTCTTTGCCCTCGTGGAAGGGCTCTGGCCGCAAACGAATTTCTACAAGGCATTCAATGCCGACGCAGGCTCCGCGTTCGCCGGGCCGCCAGGTTCGGTCGCGTACCGAACGCCAGACCCCCTCATCTTCTGTGAAACGCAAGCGACGACGAGTAACTCGATTCCCAACAGCGGCGCGGTCTACATCTTCGACAACTCCGAAGGTCAGTAAAAGCCGCGATCGGCTTCAGTGTTGCGGTCGGCTGGTGCCGTGCACCGGGTGAATCCGTAGGTATCGCCCCAAGTGCTTGGCCCCGAAGTAAAACGGCGCGGTGTCGAGCAGCGCGACCGTGAGCTTGAAGCTGTAACCGGCCGCGATGAAAGTCAGGAGTTGCGGCCATAGGGGCTCGCCTGCATCGAGGGGAATGGCCTTGGCGAGGAAGTGCGTGATCAGAATGACCGCCGTCGTGTCGACCAGCTGACTGACCAGCGTGGAGCCGTTGTTGCGCAGCCAGAGATGGCGGCCGTTGGTGAGTCGTTTCCAGAAATGGAAGAGCTGCACATCGACGAACTGAGCCGTGAGATACGCGATCATGGAGGCGGTCACCGCGCTGAACGCGAGGCGACGCACTTCGAAGAAAACGCCCGACTCAGGCTGCCCGACCGGCTCGAAGCCGGGCAGCGCGCCGCCGACCCACAAGATCAGCATGACCCAGAGATTCAGGCCGAGGCCCATCCACACGACCTGGTTGGCACGGTGGCGGCCGTAGAGCTCCGAGATGAAGTCGGTGCAAAGGAACGTGATCGGATACGGCAGGACGCCGACCGCCAAAGGCATGGGCACCGTGAGGCTGGTCCCGGGCACTTGAAAGCTCAGGTCGATGAAGCGGGTCACGCCCAGGATGTTGAGCATCGCGAGCGTCCCGAGGAACAGCCCCGATAGGACCAGGAACACGAGCTGGCGCCGCTCCTGCGCCGTCCTCTCGTCGAGCCGGGGCAGGCCTTCGAAGTCGTACTGCTCCGAGGGGAGAAGCCCGGTTTCGCCGGTGCTCACGCGCGGGCCTTTTGCCGCAGTGCCTTCCCCTCGATCCCTCGCCAAGCCTGATGTTCCTGCCCCGCCTGTTTGGAATCACCGAGCTCTTCGTAGAGGCCTGGAAGCGAAATGGACACAGGCCGCACACCGATCGCCGCTTCCCAAGCTTCGCGAAAAACCCCCAAATCCTGAGTCGGCGGCAAGATGACTTTCCCCCGAGCAAGAGACGGAACCCCGGGCACTGGCACCGACGCTGGCACTGACACTGTCCCTGGCGCTGTCCCTGCCCCCGTCCCCCCGTGCTCGTGCGGCTCACCCGTCTCACACGCCGCACAGTGGTGCTCTACGCGCTCCTCCTGCACGAAGACACGCGTCCCCTCCGGAAGAGCGGCTTCGAGCCCCTCGAGCGCCCGAGGCTCGCGTTCCAATGCCACGAACGCCCATCTGCGTTCGTCGCCCGGCCGCAAGACCTCGAGCAATGGAAAGACCGGCACCGTCTCGTCCGAGGAAGTCCTGTGAGCCGCAACGGGTGCCCCGTCCCAGAGCACGAGGTCGCCGTAGTCGATCGGCGCATCGCGAAACGTCGGCGACTGCACGACGCCGTGGCATGGGCTGAGGGGCGCGATCCATACCAGCTCGAAGCCCACCGACTTGGCCGGCAGGGCTGAGGTCCCGTCCGTCGGCGATGGGCGCGATAACACCCGCAGCAGCATCGGCGGAAGGCCCGCGACGTAGGGCATGCCGCGCCTCCGATCGAGACGCGCTGGCACCCCGATTTCTTCCCATGCTTCGATCGCTTCGTCAGCTTTGCCTAGTGCGGTGGCGCAGATGGCGAGATTCCACAGGACCGGCCGCTCGGAGCCCATGTGCATGCGTGCTTGCTCGTTGGCGGCGTACCCGTCGTCGAACCGGCCGCGCCATTTGTCGAGCAGGCCGGCGTCGTACCACCACTCCCCCCGTTCGGGGTCGATCTCGATCGCGCGAGTGAACGCCTCCTGAGCTTCTGCATCGCGACCTGGGCCACAGAGTCGAAGCGCGTTGCCAAGCGTCGCGTAGAGGTTGCCGGCGATGTCCCCTTCCCGTCGTTCGGCATCTCCCAACGCGTCCAGGCTTCGTTGTAGCGCGCTCGCGGCCCACGACGCGGGTCCGTCATCGGTGAGCGTCGGCTCGTCCATCCCGCGCCGGCCGGCTTGCTCGATCAGCAGCGACGCAGCGGTGAGCGTCAGGCGCCAGTCGGCGCTCCAGTCCTCAACCAGCCCTCGGAGCACCTCGCGATGCGGGGACCCATTGCCCATCTGCTGGATCAGCTCGAGGGCGAGGCCGGCGAGCTTTCGGTCCGAGCCCAAGCGCTGCTGGCTTTGGAGCAAGGCCTCCCAGGCGGATTCGAGGCGTTCCGTCGCTTCGCCGTGACTCATGCGGCCCGAGCTTAGCAGCCGTCCCTCCCTTGTCAGTGATGAGGAAGCTCCGAGAGAGCGATTTCCCCCCTCTTCTTGGTGGACCTTGCCGTTTTTGGCTAATCTGAGAGCGCGAGGGCCGCGCCGTCGCTGCTGAAGGGGATGAGTTGCAATATCATAGTGCCGGACTGACCGACGTCGGACAGCGCCGAAAGTTGAACGAGGACGCGTTCTTCGTGAATGACGACTTGGGACTCTACGTGGTTGCCGACGGGATGGGAGGCCACGCCGCCGGCGAGATCGCGAGCCAGGAGGCCGTGGACACTGTGCACGGCATGGTGAGCCGTGGACAAGAGACGCTCGATCGCGTCGCTCAGGGGGACACCTCAGAGGACTCGCTTCGGAAGGCGATGCGAGTGGTCGAGAGCGCGGTCCAAGCGGCGACGTACATGGTCTTTGGCTTGGCGCAGCATGATCCCGAGCAACAAGGCATGGGTACGACAGTGTCGGTACTGGCGATGTGCGGCGACTACGCGATCACCGCCCAGGTCGGCGACAGCCGCATCTATTTGATCCGCGGGCACGCGGTCGAGCCGCTGACCGAGGATCACACCCTGGTTGCGTGGCAGCTCAAGCAGGGAATTATCACCGAGGCCGAAGCGGCCCGGTCCCCACACCGAAACGTCATCACCCGTGCCGTAGGAAGCCGTGAGTATGTCCAGGTCGACACCGGCTTCCTCGAGGTCCAGCCCTCCGACGCCTTCATGCTGTGTTCGGACGGCCTTCACGGCTACCTGCAAGACGACGAGATTCCGGACGTGATCGACATGGGCCCCAAGGGCGCCGCCGAACGATTCATCCACATGGCCAACGCCCGAGGCGGACGCGACAACATCACTGCGATCGTGATCAGCGTTCGGTAGTTTAGTGGCGTCCGATGACATCCGACCCGGGGGAGAGCTGGCTGGGTGGATTGGTTTAGTTACATCCAACCCGCCCACCCCCGCCCGTAATCCTCCCTGCCGCGCCGTGCGCTTTGCGCCGGCTTGGCGGCGCTTTGCGCCGGGCTGCGCCCTGCGGGCTTGCGCTGCCGCCGGGCAGCCCCCCTCAAAGAGCCTTCACCTCACCTATCAGCTCTTGAAGGACCTTCTTCGCGTCCCCAAACACCATCATCGTGTTGTCATACTCGAAGAGCTCGTTCTTGATGCCTGCGTAGCCAGGGCTGAGGCTTCGTTTGACGACGAAGACCGCGCGGGCCTCGTGTGCATTGAGGATCGGCATGCCCGCGATCGGGCTGGCCGGGTCCTTGGTGGCGGCGGGGTTCACGACGTCGTTGGCGCCGAGGACGATCACCACGTCGGTGTTCTTGAACTCGGGGTTGATCACGTCCATTTCGAGGAGCTCCTCGTAGGGGACGTCGGCCTCGGCGAGCAGGACGTTCATGTGCCCGGGCATGCGCCCGGCGACCGGGTGAATCCCGTAGGTCACCTTGGTGCCGCGCTCCTTGAGCATGTCGGCAAGCTCGCGGACCGCGTGCTGCGCCTGGGCGACCGCCAGTCCATAGCCCGGAATGATGATGACCGACTCCGCGTTTTCGAGCAGCATGGCCATTTCTTCTGCGCCGCATGAGGTCACGCTGGTGTACTCGTCGTTTCCCCCGCCTCCATCGCCGCCGTCGGTAACGCCGAAGCCGCCGACCAGGACGTTGAGGAGCGAACGGTTCATCGCCACGCACATGATCTGAGTGAGGATCAGGCCCGCAGCGCCGACCATGGCGCCGGCGATGATCAGCACCGGGTTACCGACGACGAAACCAGCCATCGATGCGGCTACGCC
>CBDURI010000256.1:0-4428 GCA_965369435.1 uncultured bacterium | reverse complement strand
GTTGGGGTCGATGGAGTCGTCATCGCCCGTGATCGAGAGACGGATCGGATGAAGGGTCAGGACTTCAAGACTCGCTTCGAGGTCGTCCGCCAGGCTCTGGGTGGGGCCGCCGCCACCGGGCTCGGGGAGTTCTACGCGAAGGATCCCAAAGCGCCCTCGTCCTGGTCGATCCTGTTTGCCGCGCCGTCGCTTCGTGACGATGAAGTGGTGGGCGCCGTGCTGGCCGGCATCCCCCTTTCACGCCTGGCGCAGCGTCTGAGCCGTCAGTTCCGCGTGGAGCAAAAAGCAGGGTCTCCCGTCTGGGTGTACCTCTACAAGGGTGAGCGCCTGTTCTATTGGGACACGCCACCGGAGGTCGATGCCCTGGTTCGCGACTCTGTCGCCCGTGCCCAGGGGCTTGCCGCCTCGCCGGCCGGTTACACCGAGAAAGTCCGGCTTCAGGGGGAACTCCAGGTGTACGGCGTGTTTCCGCTCGCGCTGCTCGGTCCCGATGTCGGGACGATCATCTTTCGCACGCCTGAGTGAAGTTTGACCGCTTGCCCGGGTCTGACCAACACTATCGCGGTGTTGCGGGGGGTTGCGTCTTGGAGTGCGTGGGGCTGTGCCGCAGCCTTCTTTGTGCTTGGCGCCTTTCCCCTCTACAACGTCGACGCCTACGGGCATCTCGCTCAGGGCCGCCAGATTGCCGAGTCCGGTCGCGTCCCGGCCGTCGACCCGTTCTCGTTCTGGAAGCCCACGCCGCAACCCTGGAGTAACTACGAGTGGGCCTACGATCTCGGCACCTGGTTGATCTATGACTACCTGGGTCCGAACGCGCTGATCCTCATCAAGTGCCTACTGCTCGCCGCGCTGGGCTACATCCTGGTGCTGCTCGCGCATCGTCTTGCGAAGGGCGCGGAGCAGGCAGCTCCCCTCGCAGCGGCGGTGTTGATCCTCTTCGCGCCATTGGCCCGGATTCGCTTCACCGTCCGGCCCCAGATCATCGGCCTCGTTTTCCCCGGCGTCTTGCTCCTGGGCATCAGCGCTCTGTACTCGCAAGCAAGCTCGCAGCGTGCCAAGCGCTGGGTAGTCGGCGGCCTCGGCCTCCTCCACGTCGTCTGGGTGAACATGCACGGCTCCCACCTCTTCGGCGTGCTCATCACCGTCTTGTTTCTCGCGTTTTCGATTCGGACGGCCGCGTTTGCTTCGATGGCGACGTTGCTCGTTCTCCAAGTGTTGGCGACGGCCTGTACCCCGTTCGGCCTCGGCATCGTGACTGACGCGGTGGCCCACGTATTGCGTCCCGAGTACCGCGATGTCGTGACCGAGTGGGGCCCGTGGGCGCCTTCGCACCCACTCTATCTGCTCGTCGGTCCCATGCTGGCGGTCGTCCTGGTGTTGGCCTCCATGCGCCCCGTCACGCGCTCGGGCCGCTTTGGGCTCGCGTATGGGGTATTTTGCGTCGTGGTCAGCGTGATGGCGTTCCGCTCGATACGCTTCATCGCGCATCAGCTGCTCTTCACGGCGCCATTCATCGCCGCCGGGTTGGCTCAACTAGAATGGGTTCGAGGGGCACGCCGCGCCGTGGCTGGCGCCGTGGGACTGTCGTTCGTTTGGGCCGTCCTGGCGGCTCCTCGTCTCGAGCCGTTTGTCCCTTTTGGCTTCGGGGAGCCGAGGCTAGGGCACGCTTTCGCGGCGGCCGACGTCATCAACGAGCACGTCGAAGCACCCCGCATCCTTGCGCCGATCCAGGACAGCTGGCCGTTGATGTTTGCTGTTCCCGACGCTCGCTTCCTCGTGGACGGGCGCGTCCCGTTCTACGGACCCGAGTTCATTCGGAAGGTGGCGAACAGCTTCAGTGAGCCGTCTGCCCTGAGCGCACTCATCGAGCAACACGAGGTCAACACCGTCGTCGTCGACCACACACGTGCGGGTCAAGCGGCTGCCGTCGAGTACCTTTGGCGCTCTTCGGAGTGGTCGCTCGGACAGGTTCAAGACCGGCAATCGCTCTTCGTACGCAATGGCAGCGCGCCCTCCTTGGAGCCGCTACGAGTCATCGGCCCCGGGTACCGCGTTGGTGGCTTGCTCGACCCCGGCGTCTCCGATAGCGACATCGACGAAGAAGCGCGGAGGGTGGGTCATCATCAAAACTCGAAGGCGATTCAAGGCTGGATACGAGGGCTCCGGTACCTTCGTCCGCTCGTCCGCGATGGGGAACGCGCCGGGGTTCGCATGTACCGAACCGACGCCGAGCGCGAAGCCGCGCGTCGGGCCTATCGGTCCTTCTCAGACGCCGCGCAAATGTATCCGGGCTTCACGTCGATCGAGCTCTATCGCGCGATGGCTGCGCTGGCGGCCTGCGACGAGGCCGAGGCGCGAGAGGCGCTCGGATGGGCGGCGTACTCCGGCGAAACTCGAGGCACGTCATTGGTTGCCGTAGAGCTTGGCCTGCGCACGGGCGGCGAGTCCCAGCGCGCCGCAGCCATAGCTCACGTCGCGCAGTTATCGGAACGTCAAGAGACAGAGCGCGATCCTTGGGTGGCCGCCATCGCACGCGACCTCGAAACGCGTTGTCCTTGAAGTTTCCGCAGCGTGTCGTCGCTCAAGCCGGCTTGTCGCCGTCGCCGCGCAGCAATATGCGTTGTGGCACCGTGATCTGAATCCCCAGTTCGTTGAATCGCTTGCTGATCCGACGCAGCATCTCTCGTCTCACCGCGAACAGCTTGTCGGGTTGGGTCTTCACCATGAACTTGATGACCAGCCCATACTCGGTGAATTTGTCCACGCCGAGCATGTCGGGCTCCCCGATGATCGAGCCCTTCCAGTCAGGGTCCTGACCGAGCTCCTTCGCGACGCCGACTAGGGTCTCGATCACTTTGTCGACATCTTCGGAGTACCCGACAGGAATCTCGAAGACCGGGCGGCCCCAGCCGTAGGTTCGGTTCGTGACATGATCGATTTGACCATTGGGAACGAAGTGCACGCGGCCTTCGAGGTCGCGCAAGACGGTGACGCGCATGTTCACGGACTCGACGGTGCCCGTAACGCCACCAATGGTGACCAGGTCCCCGAGCTGGTATTGGTCCTCGAGCAGAATCAAGAAACCCGAGAGATAGTCTTTCATCATGTCCTGCGCGCCAAAGGCGATCGCAACACCGAAGATGGCCGCGCCTCCGAGGACGGTCTTAACGTCGACGCCCGCTTCTTGCAGCACTAGCATCACCCCTAGCGCCACGATGATGATGCGGGACACGCTTTGGAAGCTGAAGGCCAGCGTGTCCGCACGCCCCGTGCCGACACTCCGAGCGCCGCGGCGTCTGCCAACCAACGTCCGCGCGATCCCCCGCGCGGTCAGCTTCACGAAAACGAGCAGGAAGATAGCGGCTGCAATGACCAGCAGCATGCGCGGACCTCGCTCCTTGGCCCAATGCGCGATATTCTGCGGGTGAATCGGGCTCTCGAGCCAGACGATGCGGCGGCGAGCCTCCTCGGCTTCCTGCTCCTTTTCGTCGACGACCCCCGTGACAGTCAGCTGCTCCTCGTCGAGCCGAACGAGCCGCTCATGCAGCGAGGTGATGTACGTGGTGCGCGCAGCGACACCTGCGCGCGAATCCTCGATGGCGCTGTTGAGCCGTCGGTTCCCACGCTCCAGGCGCTGGATTTTCTCCTGCGGCGCGCCAGTGTCGCGATACTTCTGCAGCCGCGCCTCGAATGCTTTGAGCGCACGCTTGATGTTCTCGAGCTCTTCGGCGTCGGTCTCCGCGAGGCCCTCTTCGAACTCGATCTGCTCCTCGAGGGCACGCTTGCGTGCGACGAACTCAGAAAGCGCGAGCTTCGCGAGTTGGACTTCCCGCTCTTGCTGATCGAGCTCCTTGTGTGCCTCGATCTGCGCGGCGCTCATTGTGGACGAGCTTTTCGTCTCCTTCCTCGGCGGGGGCTGCGCGGCCGGAATGGGCAAGGGCAACGGGATAGGGAGGGCCTTCTGTCCCGCTTCCGCCGGCTTGGCCTTGGCCACAGGCGCCTCGGGCAGCTCGATTTTGATCTCCCCGGTCAGCTCGCCCAGCGCGCGCTCCTCTTGCGCTATCTTGTCCTCCAAGGCCTCGATTTGCTCTCGGACGGTCCTCTCGGCGCTGAGTGCGAGGTCGGTCTGCGTATCGAAGAGGCCGTAGTCCTGATCGATCTCCTCGAGCTCGGTGCGAAGCGCGGCGACCTCTTTCGAGTCGGACTCTGGGTCTGCATCGAGGGCTTCGAGCTTCTCCTTCTTATCGTTGCGCTCGGCGGCGATGTCGCCCATTTCCGCCGCAAGTCCCTCGTGCCACTCGGCGCGGGAGCGGAGCTCGCTTCGAAGCCAGCGCAGATGTTCGTTGTCGAGCTTGATGACTTGGCGGATGCGGACGATGCGCTTGGCGTCGGAGGCAGCCTCGATGGGCGCCGCTTGGCTGCCGGCGT
>CBDURI010000255.1:0-4429 GCA_965369435.1 uncultured bacterium | reverse complement strand
CATCGGAAGCGTCAAGACCGAAGTCCAACCGCCGCCTGGATTGCTTTGATCGCGCGCCGGCAGTCCTCCGCTTTGCTGGGGCGTCCGAGACGGTCGAGACGACTCTCCATCTCCTCGAGCCGCTCGACGAGTGCATCGGCGGCACCTTCGAGGGGGGGTAACTTCAGGCGTTCGTAGTGGCGGCGCAACGACTTTTCGGTGTCTCCCGGTTTCGGATCGCCGCGATGCAGCATCGGGAAAAAGAGCCGCAGTCCGCGGTTATCGCGGGTTGAGAAAATCTCGTTGGTCGTTCGCGCCAGCGCGAGTGCTTCGTCGATGCGGCCGAGAATCGCCCGGATCAGCGCATTGTGCTCGGTGATGCCACCGCGCCCGACCACGGCGGGGACTCTGTGCCGATCCAAGAGGTCAATTTGGTCCTGAAAACAGCGCTCAACCAGCTCCCAGTCGCCGCGGTCTTCCCCAAGTGCGGCAGTTGCCCCGAGGGCCCAAGCCTTTGTGTACGGATCGTCGCTCTCGGCAAGCTCGTTGGCCAGGGCTGCCTGTTGCTCTGCTTCATCGAACCGGTCTTGCAGTTTCAGCGTCCAGGCCAGCCATGTGTGAAGCAGCGGTGCGTGATAGGAACGCGGGGCGATCTCGAGACCCTCGCGTGCGACACGCTCGGCGCCCGCGGTGTCGCAGCCCATCAGCGCATGAGTCGCTGCAAGCCAGCAGCATTCGGCGCGCCGGTCCGGATCGCCGATGGCATCCCAGGCTCGACGCGCAGCGGTCACAGCCTCCGCGCCGCTCTGCCGGTCTTCGTCGCCAACGCGCAAATACGCCATCACGAGATCGGCCGTGGCCCGCAACTCTGGTGGTAGATCGGGCGCGGCCGCCAGCGCAGTCGCCAAGCGCTCGTCCGCTTCCTGCTCCAGCGAATGCGCCCCGAGGATCATTCCAAACGGGATGTGAAACATGAGGGCGGTGACCGGATCGAAGAACTGGTCGACCCTGGCGGCCGCGTGGCGCATGTTGTCGAGATCGCGCGACGAGGCGGAAAGCGCGATGAAGGCTTGGTCGGTGTTGAGGTGGTGCGCTATGTTCCCGACCGATTGCATGGCATGCTGGGTGTGCCGCTGCACGAACGCCGCAGTCTGGCCCCGCTCTTCGAGCATGCGCTCGGCAAACTGACGAACGGGCTCCAAGAAACGGAAGCGCGCGTCGCCCCCATAAATCACCAGCCCCTGGTCGATGAGGTCCGTCATCAGATCGAGCACGTCTTCTTTGGGCACGCGCTCATCCGAGCACACCCCCTCGACGGCCTCGAGCGAGAACCCTCCTCGGAACACCGCCAAGCGTTCGAAGAGCAACCGTGCTGGCTCATCGAGCGCTTCGAGCGACCAGGCCCACGCCGCAGTAAGCGTCTTTTGCCGGACGGGCCTCGAATCCCTGCTGCCCGCCTTGAGGACCTGGAAGCCCTGCTCGAGGCGATCGGCGATCTTCTGTGGGGAGAGAAGCTTAACCCGTGCCGCCGCGAGCTCGAGCGCAAGCGGGTGACCGTCCAGCGTCCTGCAGATGCGCACGACATGCGGCGTTTCGTCGTCGGTCAACCGCCATCGGGTGTTGACCTCCCGCACGCGCTCGGCAAAAAGCTGAACGGATTCGCATTGCGATGCGGCAGACGCGCTCAGGTCCGTGTGCTTGGGCACGGCCATCGGCTCGAGCACAGAAACGATTTCGCCAGGCACGCCCAAGGGGACGCGACTCGTCGCGAGCACGGTGAGCTTGGGGGCGCCCGCCATCAGGTCGGGTAAGAAGCGGGCGACAGCATCCGCGACATGCTCGCAGTTGTCGAGCACCACGAGTAGCTCTCGATTGCGCAATGCGGCACGCAGCTTCTCAGGGCCATACCCGAGCCCGTGCGAGATCGCCTCGGGGATGCGTTCGGGATCCTCTTCGGCCGCCAGATCCACGAACGATGCGCCGTCTGCATGTTTGTTCAAACGCGTTCTTGCCACCTCGATCGCCGTCCGCGTCTTGCCACTACCCCCGAGGGCGTGCAGGGTGACGAGGCGATGCTCATCGAGCAGATCGTGGATCGCGGCAATGTCGTCCTCCCGACCGATGAACGACGAAAGCGCGGCGGGCAGGTTGTCCTGTGGAGCCATGGCTTGGCTCAGCTCGGCGGCGTCGTCCGCGACGCGCTCTACGAGCTCGGTGAAGAACTCGTCCGCCCCGGTCAGTGGCACGAACTCCCCGCGACGTGCGGCCAATAGCTTCGCCCCCGGCCCTTTCGGAGGGCGTCGATGTGCCCACCAGGTCGCGTAACGCGGTGGCCCGGCCCGCAGGAACGCATCGACCAGCGCTTTGTCCCACATGGCAGACCAGCCCGCCATGATGAACCCGTGATCGCCGATGATTCGATCGAGCAGCGCGTTCATCGGCGGGTCGTATTCCGCGAGCTCTTCGGGCGTATTCTTGATTCGGCAATCGACGTAGTCGCCGTGCACCTTGACGACCACGACGTGACCCGAGCTGAGCGGCGCCGCTCCCTCCAAATCATCGCAGTTGGCAATCACCGTCGGCACGATGTTTTCATCCGCGAGGGCCTGCTCCAACAAGCGATCGAAGTTGGTCGTGATGAACGTGCGAATGAAACCGCCTTTGGCCAGCCGCGCCAACGCACGATGCGCGCGCGTCGGTGACTTCAGGCCCTGGGTGCGCTCACTGTCAGTCGGCTCGAAATACGACCGCAACAAGTTCGAGCGTTCGGTCGGGCTTCGCGCCACCTCGGCAAGCAACTCGGAGTAGTCGGGTTCCTTTCCGTACCGCTTCTCGTACCAGCCCGCCGGGTCATCCCCGACGTCCTCGCCATGCATCTTCGCGACGCGCGTGACCAGGTCGCACACGATTCCCCATCCAGTCGGGATGCCGGAGGTGTACGACACCCCCGAACCGAACAGCACTGCGTACGCCCCGGGGTTGCTCTGCACCGACATCGCTAACGAAACCGAGGGGTCGATCATGGAATCGCGGACCTTATTACAGCGCCATCGGCTCATCAAGCGCCAACCAGGCGGCTTCGCTTGGTCGCTGTCGAACCTCGAAAAGATCCGACCGAGGTCGGCAGGATTGAGGACGCGAAACGCGCAGCCCGGCCGGCTCACTCAGCTCCTGAACTGCGCAGAACGCCTTATCTGTCTACTTTCTCCGACTTGAGACAAGGCGTTTGAATGTACTATCAGCCGTAGGAGGCGTGCTGTGCGTAACTTAGCGGCGTTGGTGTTCGTGGGCGTGGCCGTGCGGATGTGGCAGCGAAAACGGTGGCTCAGGGGGCACGGGAGGTACTCGCGGAGATACTCCGCTTCTAGACGAGTATGTGCGGCAGCGCAATCACACGAAGCGCCTTCCGGATGGACGCACCGACATCGTGCACCAGGCCCCTCATCTGATTGAACACGCGATTCTCGATGGCCTGGATTATTCGAGGAACGCGTTATCGCGCGCTGATCTTGTAGTTGCCGCGCTCGGAGTCGTATTCGAGGGTGATGAGACCGCGGTCCTCGACGTCTTTCATCAGATCCGTAAAACCCCGGTAGCCGTAGTAGCCTTCGTTGAACCCTGGATACACGCGTTTCAGGGTTTGCTTGACCATCGAGCCCCACAAGGTGTCGTAGTCCTGGTCCATCGACTCGACGATCTCCATGAAGGAATCCACCGCCTCGTCCTTCTTGGTCTTGGTCTTCTTACGACCAGAGGCGCGGGTAGTCTTTGGCTTGGCCGCACGGATTAGGTCATCGTAATAGATAAACTCGTCGCAACCGGCGATCAATAGGTCGGACGTGGACTTTTTGACACCCACCCCGATAACTCGCTTGTCGTTCTCTTTGAGCTTGGAGACGAGCGGCGAAAAGTCGCTGTCGCCCGAGAGCAACGCAAACGTGTCAATATGGTCTTTCGAATAGCACAGGTCCAGAGCGTCGACGACCATGTGGATGTCGGCGCTGTTCTTCCCACTCATCCTGCTCTGGGGGATGTCGACGAGACCAATCCCCTGACCGTGAAACTCGCGCACGGCGCCCTGGTAGCGACTCCAGTCGCAGTAGGCGCGCTTGTAGACGATCCGGCCTTTTTCCAGCAACCGTTTCAGGACGAGCTCGATCTTGAAGCGCCCAGACTTCGTGACTTGAGCCCCGATGGCCAAGTTTTCGAAATCGATGAAGACAGCGATCAGGGATTCACCAGGCATGCAGATTCCTCGAGGCGATGGTACACAAGAACGCGGCTCTGTGCTTGGAGCGGAGCGCGAATCCGATTGGCGCGGCGCCGGTCGTCGGGGCTGAGAGCTGCCACCTTGTCGCCGTTGCTCTCAGAAGAGAGGGTTTCGGGGACGGGCTGAAGTTTCTAAGTTTCGGGAGGCGGGCTGAAGAACTCTTCTCCGACTGTCGTGGCG
>CBDURI010000254.1:0-4434 GCA_965369435.1 uncultured bacterium | reverse complement strand
GCATCCTCTGGGATCGTCTTGCAGCCGCTCGCCAGAACGAGCAGGAGGCAGATGCATCGCCGGCAAGCCATCTACCTAGGGCTTGTAGCGCGGAGAGCCCCAATTCCGCCAGCGAACGGCGTAATTTCGGCCATTTGGCGGCCACCCCGCCTGCTGCTAAGGCTATCGCCAGATTGGCCATGAAGCAGTACTTCGTCCAGACCTTTGGCTGCCAGATGAACGTCCACGACTCCCGCCGGATCGAGGAGGTCCTATTGGCGAGCGGTTTCCGCGAGGCGAGCGAGCCGGCGTTGGCCGATCTCCTGGTGGTCAACACTTGCAGTGTGCGCGAGAAGGCAGAGCACAAGTTGATGAGCCTTCTCGGGACCTTCCGGCCCTTCAAAGAGGCCCGGCCGGGCCTCGTGCTGGCGGTCGCGGGATGCGTCGCTCAGCAGGAGGGCGACCGGCTGCTCCGCAAAGCGCCGTTCGTCGACATCGTGCTCGGCCCGGACAACATCCCCGAGCTGCCCGCGCTGGTCCGGGAAGCCGAGCAGGGCGCCCCGCCGATCACCCGAACGGTGTTCGATATGGACGACCCGCAATTCCTTCGTGCCAAGCCGCACCCAGATCGTCTAGAGGTCACCGCGTACGTCACGGTGATGAAGGGCTGCGACGAGCGCTGCACGTTTTGTATCGTTCCCTATACACGCGGGAGCGAGCGGTACCGGCCTGCCGACGAGATCGTCGGGGAGATTCGGGACCTGGTCGCCGGGGGCGTGCGCGAGATCACCCTGCTCGGGCAGACGGTCAACTCCTGGCACGAGCCTGGCGCGGAGGCGGAAGCCAGCAAGGCGGAATCACGGACGGCCGCCTCGACCTCCCGGTTCGCGGGGCTCCTCCGGCGCATCGCGAACGAAGTTCCCGGGCTCGCGCGACTTCGCTACACCTCCCCACACCCGCGTCACATCACGCCCGAGCTGCTCGCGGCGCACGCCGAGCTCGAGGTGCTTCCGTCGCACGTTCACCTGCCGGTGCAGTCGGGTTCCGACCGCGTGTTGCGACGCATGGCGCGACGCTACACGGCCGAGGAGTACATCGCGCGCACCGATGCATTGAAGCAAGCGAAGCCTGGCCTCACCTTGTCCGCGGATTTCATCGTCGGCTTCCCGGGCGAGACCGAAGAGGACTTCGAGCAAACCGTCGATCTCGTGCGGCGGGTCGGGTTCGTGGCCGCGTTTGCTTTCAAGTATTCCCCGCGGCCGTACACTCCGGCGCTCAAGCTCGGCGACGAAGTTCCCGAAGAGACGAAGGACGATCGTTTGGCTCGCTTGTTCGCAGTCGTGGACGAGCAGCAGCAAGCGCACTTGCAGTCCTTGGTCGGCCAGGAGTTGCAGGTGTTGGTGGAGGGGCCGTCGCCTGGGGATACGGGGCGATTTACAGGGCGCAGTCAGCGGAACGAAATCGTGCACCTCATCGCACCGGAGGGCGTCGACCCCACGGGCCAGCTGGTGGCCGTCACCATCGACAAGCCCTATCGCCACAGCCTCTCGGGGTACATGAGCGGTGCGGGCGCGCGGCCCGAGCGTGGCCCGCAGCGGCGCTTGTCGGTGCTCGACGCGGGAGGCGCGAGCTGAGCACTGGCGGGCGGTGGGAGCAAGTGCGCCTGTGGCGTTTCGCGCTGGCGTACATGGCCCTCATCTTCGTGATCTCGTCGTTCGAGGTCGAGGTGCCCGGCCTTCATCTCTTCCCTCTGCGCGACAAAGGGATTCACTTGGTCGAGTACGCGGTGCTCGGCTGGCTCTGCGCCGCAGCTGCGTCACGCACCTGGCCCGCCGCTCCGCCGTGGAGAACCGTTGGCTTCGCGATTTTCGTTTCGGCGCTGTGGGGTCTCTCCGACGAGATCCATCAAGCGTTCGTCCCCGGCCGATTTAGCGAGCTAAATGATGTCATCGCGGATCTTTTTGGCAGTGCTGTAGGCGCGACGAGCCGACATTTTTTTTCAAGCAGAACTGTGAGCTAATGCACCGTAAAACTCACCTCATCGGGTGAGGTAGCATTGACGATTCGACTCTCAGTATTTAGTTTTTAAGCCATGAGGACGCACCCACCCTCCTAGCAAAAAAACAAAAAACTTCGCCGGTGGACCCCCCCTATATCCACCGGCATTCCCGCCCGGTCGTGTCTCCCCCCTCCAAACGACCGGGCGACCCATTTTAACCACCGGGGACACGCTCCCCCCACCAAAACACAGTAAGTTCCCGCACTTACGACCCACACCGCGACAATTGGGCGGAGGTCAGACCTAACGTTGTGGTTGGGGGGCATTCTGTCGGTGCGCTGCTTGCGATCGCTCCACTCGTCACGTTCATGTCGTCGCTCGTGCTGGTCCAGCGCGCTCGGACGTTTCGCAATCAGTATCTAATGCTCGGCGTCACGCTGCTCGGCACCGTGACTGCGCTCATCGGCTTCGAGTCTCCGGCGACTTGGTACGCGCTGTTCCTCGGGTTCATCCCGACGTTCGGCTACGTGTTTTGGTATTCGCTGCTCGACCGTTCCTCGTCGATGGCTCTCGCAGTGGGGGCCTGGACGCGCCGCGCGCTGACTCCTACATTGCGCGCCATGGACTCCACCAGACGCTACCCGAGGCTCCTTGTTTTGGCGTTGTCTGCGCTGTTTGTGTTGGGCTGCGCCAGCTCGCCCGCGCCCGGTGCAGAGGAGCCGAAGGCCGGCATGGAGGCAGAGGCCGCCGTCGACCCGCTTCCTTCATGGAACGACACCGAGAGCAAAGCTCGGATCCTCGACTTCGTGCGCGCGGTGACCGATCTCGACGATCCCGCTTTCGTGAAGCCCGAGGAGCGGGTTGCCACTTTCGACAACGACGGGACTCTGTGGGTCGAGCAACCGCTCTATGCGGAGATGGCCTTCGCACTTCATCGCATCAAGGACTTGGCCCACGTTCACCCGGAGTGGAAGACCCAGCAGCCGTTCCAGGCGGTCATCGAGGGCGACAAGGAAGCGCTCCTCGAGGCAGGAGCCCACGGTTTGGTGGAGATTGTCGTGGCCTCCCACACCGGGATGAGCGCCACTCTGTTTGATACCATCGTGACGGAATGGGTGCGCGACGCTCGCCACCCGAAATTCGAGCAGCCCTACACCGAGCTGGCCTATCAACCGCAGCTCGAGCTCCTGCGCTACCTCGAAGCCAATGGTTTCAAAGTCTTCATCGTGTCGGGCGGCAGCGTCGAGTTCATGCGGACGTATGCCGACCAGATGTACGGCATCCCGGTCGAGCGCGTCATCGGTTCCTCCATCGAGACGCGGTACGAGGTGCAGGGCGGCAAGCCCTCGCTCTTGCGTCTCCCCGTGATCGACTTCGTCGACGACAAGGCGGGCAAGCCCGTCGGCATCCACAAGCACATCGGGCGGCGGCCGATCCTGGCGTTCGGCAATTCGGATGGCGACTTCGAGATGTTGCAGTGGACGACTGCGGGCAGCGGCGGTGCGCGCCTCGGGTTGATCTTGCACCACGATGATGCTCAGCGAGAATACGCCTACGATCGACAAAGCCGGGTCGGCAAGCTCGATAAGGCGCTCGATGCGGCCGGCCAGTCGGGCTGGGTCATCGTGTCGATGAAGAACGACTGGAAGACAGTTTTCTCGGAGAAGTAAGGGGTTTCATGACTAGCTATTCAATGACGCGCGGGCTGGCGCTCGCGTGCGCGCTGCTGGCTCTCACCGGTTGCAAGAAGTCCAACACGGCGGCGGACGCCGACTCGGACGACGCCAGGAGCGTTCGGTTGCTCGACGACGGGCAGGAGCCGAGGGCAGAGCTTCGCTACTCCATTCCCGCGGGAACCACGACCGCCTCGACGACGACGTTTAGGGTAGCGACCCTCGCGACCACTGCGGACACCGCGGCCCTCACCGTCCTACCGGGGCTTCGTCTCGACATGGTGTCCGGGCCTGCGGAGCTGACGGAGCGCGGGGTGAAGTTCGCCGTCGACGTCGTGAAGGCAGAGGCCGTCGTGCCCGAAGACTTCAACGAGGAGATGGCCGAGCTTCTTCGAAGCAGCGCCTCCATCGTCGACCAAGTCGGTGGTTGGGTCGAAGTCGACAACCGCGGGCGGATGCTCGCCGGCGAGTTCAACGAACGGACGAAGCGTTCCGATGTTCCGATTCGCTTGCTTCGAATGATCGTCAACGCCCGCTCGACATTGACCCGCGTATTGCTCCCGGCGGAGCCAGTCGGCCTTGGGGCCCGTTGGGAGTCACGCCAGGAGGTGAAAGCCTACGGATTCACCGTGCAACAGGTGAACACCTACGCCTTGGTCGACCGCGTCGGCGACGAGCTCATGCTCAACGTGACCGTGCAGCAGTTGGCGGTTCCCCAAACAATCGAGTTCCCCGAAGAGGGTATCGAGATCTCCATCGAATCGATGACCGCCCAAGCGAATG
>CBDURI010000253.1:0-4440 GCA_965369435.1 uncultured bacterium | reverse complement strand
TCGGGCGTCATGTCGTGCATGTTCTTGAGGAGCGGCGCGATCTGGCTGAACATCTGATACTCGCCAGCGCACTTTACGTACCGCGGGTCCTGCTCTTTTGGCCCAGGCGCGACGCCAGGATCGGGGATCGGCTCGAGGCTTTCCCAGTACGGCAGCGAGCGGAGCCGGGTGTCAGCCGCGATCAGGTTCAGCAGGTGCGTGGTCCCCGAACGGGGAAGCCCGGCGATGATGATCGGCTTGCGAATCTCGACGTCGAGGATCTCGGGATGCCGTTTGAGCAGATCATGAAAGCGCAGACGGTTGGACGCGTATCGCACCATGTCCCCGAAGAAGCGCACCTGCCCCATCGGACCGAGGTCGGTGTCCTCGTCGACCGCTTGGCACCAGACCGCGAGCCGCTCGCGAAAATCGTCAGGACCGAAGTCCGAAAGCCCAGTGCGCTCCTGCGCCTCACGGAGCACCGCCTCCTCCGTGAAAACCACCGTCACACCCGCAAAGCCGTCGATCACCATCTTTTGCATCGGCGTGAGGACCGGCGCCTTGAGGTCGTCGATGCGGATGTCGTTCGGTCCATCCGTCACGACTCGTTGTCCTTGGCTCTCGCCGCTTCGGCGGTGGAGCGCAGAGCGCCGAGTTGCTTTCGCAGCCATTGCGTCAACCAGAAGTTTTCGCTCTCTCGCTCGAGTTGCTCATGCGCCGCGATCATCGTTTCGAGCGCCCGGATGTTCGTCGGGGCCGCGTTGAGTGCGACTTCAGCCAAATGAATCGCCCCGATCGGCTCGCCTGACGAAAGCTTCTCCTGAGCCCTCTGCGCAACGGCGTCAGCTCCTCCGGCAAGCTCTACCAAATCCCTGTGCACGCTTTTGGCGGGTACCGGGTAGAGTTCGGTCGTGGAGCTGTGGTGAAACCATCCCGCGTAGTTCTCCCAAATCGCCCGCACGCTCCACGAGACCTTGCCGTAGCCCTCCCCCACTTCGAGCTCGGGTGGAAGCTGAATCTCGCGCATCAAAGTGTGGATGTCTTTGCCGTGGTTCATCCCTCGGACGGTTTCGTCGTGGACGTACCGCACCGCGTCGCGCAGCCGCGTCAGCTCCTCGCGAATCGTGTCCTTGCCGGCGATTGGACCATGGTGGCCGGTCAACAGGAGGTTGGGCTCTAAGTCGAGGACCCGTTCGAGGGACTCGATGAAGCGAAGCGCCTCGCGGTACCGATCGCCACGAACGGTCACCAGGTTCGGAAAGTGGCCAAAGAGCGCGCTGAAGAGGTTGCCACAGAAGCAAACCTCCTGGTCGGGCAACCAGATGATCATCGAGTCGGCCGTCTCACCACCGGGTGTCGACAAGAGCTCCATCCGTACGCCACCCAGCTCGAGCTCGTAGCGGTCGTCGAACGTGATGTCAGGCGTCGGCCGCGACTGTGCGGGGATGCCCCCCCGGGCGTGCTCTTGAATGTATGTCCAGGCGCGCGCGATCGCATCGGCGAACGCGAAGGCGCTGCGTGAGGCGCGGAACGCGGCGATGCGGCCGTCGTCCGTCTGGTGTGATGGGTTGTTCGCTTGCGCGACGAGTTGCGTCCCCTCGTCGCGAAACAGGTCGACGCCCCCGACGTGGTCCACGTGGCCTTGGGTCAGCAAGATGTAGCGCACGGGAGAATCGTCTACCGCGTCGAAGTTGCGCTTGTGGATGGGCGCCTCGAAACCCATCCCGGTGTTGATCACGATGCGCCCTTCCGCTGTGGTGATCAAATACGAGTTGGAGAGCCCCTCGGACAGATAGATCAGGTCGGTGATCTTCCGCGCTTCGGGCTGGGACGCGGGTTGGATCTCAAAACCGCTAGGGCGCGAACGATACAGTGGTGTCGAGGTCATGGTCTTCCTGGCAACGAGGAGGCGGAGGATAGCCGCGCTCTAGGGGTCGTGCTAGAGTCGCCCTTCGCTCGATGAACGACTTCAAGATCCCCTTGCGCGGCGCGCACAATCCATCGAGTCAAGGCGCAGGCACGACGCCCGGCTCGTTTGCCAACCCTGCCGACATCGGCGGCCCCCGCACCTTCTCGTCTCCGGACACGCCGGGGATGCCGGAACCTAGCGACAAGACCGCCTGGGACTTCATGCCGGAGGATTGGCACTGCAAAGACGGCCGATGGCAGCCACCCGCGGGCTTCGTGCCCGTGACCCAGCTGGAGCATGCCCGGCTCGGGAACGTCACGCCGGCCATGCGGCGCGTCGCCGAACGCGAGACGCACCTCAGCCCGGAGCAGGTGCGCGACGAGGTAGCCGCCGGCCGAATGATCATCCCGGCAAACCGCGTCCATCTCGGCCATGCGCTCGACCCGATGTGCATCGGCCGCGCCGGGCTCACGAAGGTCAACGCGAACATGGGCGCTTCGCCGGTGTCGTCCGGCACCGATGAGGAAGTCGAAAAACTTCGCTGGGCCGAACGCTGGGGCGCCGACACCGTCATGGACCTGTCGACGGGAGGTGACCTCGATGCGACCCGAGAGGCGATCATCGGGAGCGCGCGCGTACCGATCGGGACCGTTCCCATCTACTCGATGATCATCGGTCGCAGCATCGAAGAGCTGACGCTCGATGTAATTCTCGAGACCTTGCGTCACCAAGCGCGCCAAGGTGTGGACTACTTCACGATTCACGCCGGCGTGGCCCGAGAGCACCTTCCCCTCATTCGCAAGCGGTTGATCGGTATCGTCTCGCGCGGCGGCTCGCTCCTCGCCAAATGGATGCTGCACCACGGCCAAGAGAATCCGACCTACACACATTTCGAGGCGATTTGTGATGTCATGCGCGAGTACGATGTTTCATTCTCGCTAGGTGATGGCCTGCGGCCCGGTGGGCTTGCGGACGCGACCGATGCGGCCCAGCTCGGAGAGCTCGACCGTCTCGGAGAGCTCACGGAACGCGCCTGGCGCAAGGGATGCCAGGTCATGGTCGAAGGGCCGGGACACGTTCCGTTCGACCAGGTCGAGTACAACATGAAGCTCCAGCGGCAACGCTGTCATGGCGCGCCCTTTTATGTGCTCGGCCCGCTGGTCACCGACGTGTTCCCCGGGTACGACCACATCACCAGCGCGATCGGCGCAACGGCAGCGGGCTATCACGGCGCGGCGATGCTCTGTTACGTGACGCCCAAGGAGCACCTGGGCCTCCCGAAAAAGGACGACGTCAAGCAGGGGTGCATTGCCTACAAGATCGCAGCCCACGCATCAGACGTGGCCCTGGGGATTCCTGGCGCTCGCGACTGGGACGACGACCTCACGCGGGCCCGGGCGGCACTCAACTGGGAGAAGCACTTCGAGCTTGCGTTCGACAGCGACACGGCGCGGGCGTTTCACGACGAAGACCTGGACGTCGACACCGATTTCTGCGCGATGTGCGGCCACGATTGGTGCTCGGTGCGCATCTCCAAGGAAATCGTCGAGTTCGAGTCGGGCAAGGCCAGTGGCTTCGAGCGGGACCGCGTGGTGAAGTCGGCCGCACTGACGTCGGAGCAGCAAGAGATCCTCCGGGCGCGCGGCCATCTCTCGCCCGACGAGATCCACAGGCTGGCGGGAAAGACGAAAAGCGCGGTCGGCGACACGGAAAAGGCCGCTTGCCACAGCGACGTCGTGCGCAGCGAATCGGACGCGTTGCGGGTGCAGGGCGAAAAGCTGCTACAGTTGCGCCCGAAGGGGACTCAGGGAGCGCCGCGCGCATAGCGGCGCCCCGGTGCAAGGTGAAAACATGGGGAAGAAACTGATCCTGGGCTTGATGATCGGCATGTTGGCAATCGCGTACGGCTGCTCCAAGGAGTCCACCGGCACGACGGCGTACTCGCTGGAGGACCTCGACTACCCGATTGGGTCCACCGACGTAGCCGCCGGCACCGAGGTCTACGCCGAGTACTGTGAAGGCTGCCACCCCGGCGGCGAAGAAGGCGACGGCCCGAAGATCGCAGGCACCGACGCCTCCCCGTCACAGCTGCGCTGGAAGGTTCGCTCGGGCGGCGATGACATGCCCGCCTTCGGCCCCGACAAGATCAGCGACGCCGACCTAGAAGCCCTACTGGCCTACGCCCTCACCATCGGCGCAGTAGCGGTGAACTAGTTGTTGCGGCAATAGCCGAAGGGGATGAACTCGTCCTGCTCCGCGCGGGTGCGGATCACGACCTCCTGCTTGCCACGCGGGCCGACCTTCACGCTTTTGGGCGGCTGGGGGTCGATGTCCGTCCACACCTGGCAGTTGAGCCAGTCTCTCGTCTTGTTCTTGACGATGACGATGTGTCGGTAGCCGCCGCTCTGAGCGCGAACTTCACCTTTGATCTTATAGTTGCTCCCGGCACTCGAAGTCGACGCCAAGGTGAGCGCAAGCAACGGGGCAATAGTTAAAGCTACGATTTTCGCCATGCCCGGAAGCGTGCGGCAATCACCCCGATCCGCAACCTG